>JAQVSV010000008.1:0-22500 GCA_028700325.1 Elusimicrobiaceae bacterium
TCAGCTCATCTATGCCCTGGTTGCGTAAGGCTTCAATCTCTTTTACTTTCATCGCGGTTCCCCTTATCGCCTTGCCACTAGTTTCGTGCGGATCGGCAGCTTGGCTGACGCGAGCCGCATGGCTTCTTTCGCTTCTTCGAGGGTCAACCCCTCGACTTCATAAAGAATCCGGCCCGGCTTCACAACCGCCACCCATGACTCGGGCGCGCCTTTCCCTTTACCCATGCGGGTTCCGGCGGCGTGCTTGGTGATCGGCTTGTCCGGGAAAATGCGTATCCACATTTTGCCGCGTTTCTTGATCACACGCGACAGCGAAATACGCGCCGCTTCGATCTGGCGAGACGACAGCCAGTACGGCTCAAGCGCTTTCATCCCGTATTCGCCAAACGACACATCGGCCCCGCGCGTGGCGTTGCCTCTGTTCTTGGGCGCGCTGTGGGTTTTTCTATATTTGGTCTTCTTAGGCATCAGCATGGTCGGACGCCTCCTTCTTTGCAGGCTCTTCTTTCGCGGCTTCGGGAGTCTCGGAATCGGTGAACCCGCCGTTCTTGCGCATTTCGGCAAGCAGTTCCTTGGGCGATTTCGCGAAATGGTCTTTCTTGTAGATCCAGCATTTCACGCCGATCTTGCCGCTTATCGTGTTGGCTTCGGTAAAACCGTAGTCAATATCGGCGCAGAGCGTATGCAGCGGCACGCGGCCTTCGCGTTTCCACTCGGTGCGGGCGATTTCCGCGCCGCCCAGCCGGCCGGCGACCATGATCTTGATGCCCAGCGCCTTGGCCGACATGGCGCGGTCAATCGCGCGTTTCATCGCTCCCCCGAAATGCGCCCGCCGCTCAAGCTGCATCGCGATCGCTTCCGCGACGAGCTGCGCGTCGGTTTCCGGGTTCTTGATCTCCATGACGTTAACCGAAGTCCGGCTTCCGGTAAGCTCCTGGATGCTCTTGCGCAACGTTTCGATATCGCCGCCCTTCTTGCCGATCACCACGCCCGGCCGTGCGGTATGCACGTTCACGCGAAGGAAAGAGCCCGCCCGTTCGATGCCGATCCAGCTTATCGCCGCCATCGGATAGCGGTTCTTGACCAGCGTGCGGATTTCAAAATCCTGATTGATCAGGGCAGGCATGTTGTTCGGAGCGAACCACCGGCTCTGCCAGTCCTGAATGTATCCCAGCCTCATTGACCTAGGGTGTATTTTATGACCCATAATTATCGTGAGATTAACTCACACCTCCTTTCGTGTCAGACACCACCACCGTCAGGTGGCATACTTTCCGTCTGAACGGCAGCGCCCGCCCCTGAGGGCCGGGCTGCACGCGGCGGAGGTGTTTCATCGGGCCCATATCGGCGTAAATCCGCGTAACCCAGATGGTCGCGGGATCAAGTTGCTTGCCCAGCTTGACGGACAGGTTCGCCGCGGCCGAATGTATCGCCTTGCGCACCATGTCGGACGAGCGGCGCGGCGCCATTTCCACCAGCTGTTCCGCCACGAGCACGTTCTTGCCCCGAATTTGGTCGGCTATCTGGCCGACCTTTCTTCTGCCGTATCTTTGAAACTTGGCTATTGCCACAGCATCCATAATTCTATCCTCTTGATTGTTTAGGTAAGGGAGGCCGACTTCTTCGTGTGCGATTCGCCGTGACCCCGGAACGTGCGGGTGAACGCGAACTCGCCCAGCTTGTGCCCTACCATTCTTTCCGACACATAGACCGGAAGGAACTTCTGACCGTTGTGCACCATAAAAGTGTGTCCCACGAACTCGGGGCTGATCGTGCACGCCCTGGCCCATGTTTTCACAGATTTCTTGTTGCCCGAGTCATTCATCGCGCGAACCTTCTTGAGAAGGCTTTCGTCAATATACGGACCTTTTTTTGTAGATCTTCCCATTTTTTCCTCTCAATTAAGCGCGAGCCTTCGCTTTGCGCCGGTCCTGGACAATCATCCAGTTCCAAACTTTCTGCACGCGGGTCTTGAAACCCTTGGCTTTCTGGTTCCACGGCGAGCGGGCGATGTTGCCGCCTTTCGAATGTCCGCGGCCGCCGCCCATCGGGTGGTCCACCGCGTTCATCGCGCCGCCGCGCACCGTCGGGCGGATGCCCAGGTGCCGCTTGCGGCCGGCATTGCCGATCACGATCGTGTTGTGCTCGACGTTGCCCACCTGCCCGATTGTGGCCATGCAGTCAACCGGCAGCAGCCGGATTTCGCCGGAAGGCATCCTGATATGCGCGTATTTCCCTTCCCGCGCCAGCAGCTGCGCCTGCGCCCCGGCCGACCGCACCAGCTGCGCGCCCCGGCCAACCAGCATTTCGATATTATGCAGGAATGTGCCTTCCGGAATATTCTTCAGAGGAAGCGCATTGCCGACTTTGATATCGGCCTGCGGCCCGCTGTTGAGCATATCCCCGACTTTCACGCCTACGGGATGCAGAATATACCGCTTTTCCCCGTCCGCGTAGTTCAAAAGACAGATCCGCGAGCTCCGGTTCGGATCGTACTCGATCGAAACCACTTTCGCCGGAATTCCGTATTTCTCCCGCTTGAAATCAATCTTGCGGAATGCGCGCTTGTGCCCGCCACCGATATGGCGCACCATAACCATGCCGGTATTGTTGCGGCCGCCGCTTTTGCGCAGTCCCGTCGTCAGGCTCTTTTCAGGAACGGTTTTCGTGATTTCCGAAAAATCCGCTACGGTGATAAATCTCCTCGACGGTGTATAAGGTCTAAACGATTTGGGCATAAATGTTATATCCTCTCCTTTCAGGCGGCATCAGAAACTTCTATCTTCTGCCCGTCCTTGAGGGTCACGACCGCTTTTTTCCAGTCCGGCCGCTTGCCTTCAAACCGCCCTACGCGATGGAGTTTGCCTTTCATGCTCACTGTGGTTATCTTCGTCACATTGACCTTGAAGAGTTTTTCTACCGCTTGACGGATCTCGGCTTTGTTGGCGTTGGGCGCCACTTCAAAGCTGTATTTGTTCTCTTTGTCTTTCTGGGTAAGGCTTTTCTCGGTGAGAATAGGCCTTTTCAGAACTTCATAGATCTCTTTGGCCATGGTTATTCTCCCTTGGTCCACAGGACGTTCAGCGCGTCAAGCGCGGTCCTGGTGATGACCAGCTTGGTGCTGTTAAGCACGCCGTATGTGTTGAGGTTTTCAGGCCGGCAATGCACCAGCCCGGGCACGTTGCGCCCGGCAAGCAGCAGTTTGCCGTTCTCGCCCGTGGAAATGATCATGGGCTTTCTGCCGGCGTCAAGCGCGGCCAACGCGTCGGACATATGCCGGGTCTTCGCTTCGGGCAGATCGAATTTATCAACAACAACGACCGCGCCGTCCGCCAGCTTTGCGCTCAATGCGTGCGCCAAAGCCATGCGCCTTTTGAACTGGGGCAGTTCCCTGCGGAACGAATGGGGCCGCGGTCCGAAAACCACGCCGCCGCCCGTCCAGAGCGGAGAGCGGTTTGAACCCGACCGGGCGCGGCCGGTGCCTTTCTGCTTCCAGGGCTTCTTGCCGCCGCCGCTTACTTCCGCGCGGGTTTTGGCGCAGGCGCAGCCGATGCGCTGGTTGGCCAGAAACACTTTCGCCGCTTCATGAAGGAGGTGCTTGTCGGGGGTGACTCCGAAAACCTTTTCAGGCAGTTCGCACTTCCCTACTTTTTCACCCTGTATGTTTAATACTGCTGTTTCCATTTTAGATTTCCTCGAGTGAAAACTCTACCTCAAGCCTTTTTGCGCGACTTGGAGGTTTCCAGAACGGACACTATCGTGCCTTTGCAGCCCGGCACCGAACCGTTGATATAAATGCAGCCGGTGTCGTTATTGACCCGCACCACTTTCATCTTCGACATCGTAACCGTTCTCTGACCCATATGGCCGGCCATTCTCTGTCCGGGAATCACCCGGCCCAAAGAACGCTGCGAGGCGAGCGAACCGGGCGACCGTTCCTTATCGGACGCGCCGTGCGAGCCCGGCAGGCCGTGGAACCCGTGGCGCTTCATCGCGCCAGCGAAGCCTCTGCCTTTGGTCAGACCCTGAACGTCCACAAAATCACCGGTCTGGAACCGGGACGCGAGCGTAACCGCCTGTCCTATTTCATAACCGTCAACGCTGGCTATGCGGTATTCCTTGAGGTGCAGCGCGGGCGACACGTTGGCCTTCCTGTACTGGCCCGCAGTGGCTTTATTCAGTTTCTTGGGGTTCTTGTCCCCGTATCCGAGGCAGACGGCGGTATAACCGTCGCGCTCCTGCGTGCGGACATTGACTACTCTGCACGGATTGACTTTCACCACCGTTACGGAATGAACCGTGCCGGCTTCGTCAAAAACCTGGGTCATGCCGAGCTTTTCGCCCAGCACTGCGCGAAGGGTTGCCGGCGCTTCTGTAACCGCTGCGACTTCTGTATTTTTGATTTCTTCTGCCATTGTCGTTTTCCCGCTCACATCTTGATCCCGACATCAACACCAGCCGGAAGATCCAGTTTCATGAGTTCATCCACCGTTTTTGAGGTGGGGCTTTTCAGATCTATAAGCCGTTTGTGGATGCGCATCTCGAACTGCTCGCGCGATTTCTTGTCCACATGCGGCGATTTAAGCACGGTATACTTGCGAATCTTGGTCGGCAGGAGCACCGGCCCCGCAACAATCGCGCCGGTCCGGCGCGCGGTGTCCACTATCCGGGTCACGGACTGGTCAAGCATACGGTGGTCATAGGACCGCAGTTTAATGCGGATCCGCTCTTGCCCCTCTAGGGTATTGCCTTTCTTTTTGGTTTCTTCTGCCATACTTTCGTCCTTTTTTAATTGCGACAGATATCTTATTTTATAATTGTAGCATATTCCCGGCGCTTTGAGAACAGCTTAAATTTTCAATAAGACAGACAGCGCCCACCGCCGCTTCAGTTTCAGTCCGCGCTGTATTGGAGAAATACGCCTCTCCGCCACGCCGTTCACGCCGCATTTTTCAATACTTTCACAGCCCCCGCGCTTACTGCCCGCGCACGCTGCGACGTTAATATGCGGCCCGGAAACCGCCCGGCTGTTTTCCGCAAAAAGACACCCGCGCGGCAGGATCATCCTGCCGCCTGGGAGGCGACTACCATTGACGGGATTGCCAAAGCAATCCCCACCGCGGAACATATAATGCGGCCCCTGAATTCACGCGGCTTTGCCGCGTTCCGGACTTATTGCCGCCCGGTTCAGGCCCGCCCACAGGCTGATATGCGCTTCAGATTCTTTGCACACCGGACCCGAATCTTGTGCCTGGCCATATAATGCCCGGCGACTCTCGGTCCACCTGTCAGGAGGCGAAAACTCAGCCTTCCATTCTCGGGTCGCGCAGGATAGTTTAACTGCCCCTGCCGCCCGGCGCCCACACCCAAGAACCCGATTTCTTGTTTTCAGCCCGGCCGGCTGCTTCCAGGCCGGCCGGCAAAATCTCCATTCCGGCACAGTTTCTGCCGCAACGGCCCGTGACACAACTCGACTTCATCACGCACGGGGTCAGGGGGGTTGTTCCGCCCGGATACTCCGGACCAACGGCTAACGCATACCCCTTGCGGGGCTTCCCTTACGGAAAGCGGGTTATTATCCCTTGTTTTGCGCGGCGTCCTGCCTTCCGCGCCGCGCCCGGCCTGCTTGCCGCCGGGTATTTCAAGCCCCTCTCCAGCCTGCTGCGCCGGAACCGGACTCTGGGATAATATGCCGACGCGCCACTACCGCGTCATGCAATATCTGCCGTTTTCGTTTTCACTGCTTTCCGCCGACGCGCACGCCGCTGTATCGGAACATGCGCCCCGGCGCTAATTGCGGGCGGGGAAGAAGCCGTACGCCGCTTCCCCGCCCGGGTAATTACTGCAATACTAGCCGGCAACCTCGGCGGCGGATTTCTTTTCCACAATCGCCTTGGCTATGTTGCCCGGCACGTCTTCATAATGGCTGGGCTCAATATTAAACGACGCGCGGCCCTGTGACAGCGAGCGCACCGTCGTCGCATATCCGAACATTTCCGACAGCGGCACCGTGCCCCTGATGAAGCGCACGTTTCCGCGGTTGCCCATTTCAGAAATCTTCGCGCGACGGGAGTTGAGATCGCCGATAATGTCGCCCATATAACTCTCGGGCGTGACAACCTCCACTTTCATAATGGGTTCCAGAATCACGGGACTGGCGTTTTTGCAGGCCGCGCGCAACGCCATAGCGCCGGCGATCTTGAACGCGATTTCCGACGAGTCCACATCGTGGTACGAGCCGTCGAGCAGCACAACGCGCACGTCCACCAGCGGATAACCCGCCAGAGCGCCGCTTTCGCAGGCTTCCTTCGTGCCTTTTTCAACGGCCGGAATGAATTCCCGGGGAATTCTGCCCTGTTTCACTTCGTCCACGAACTCGAATCCGCCGCCCACGGGCAGCGGTTCCACCCTGATGATGACGTGGCCATACTGGCCCTTGCCACCGGACTGACGGATAAACTTGCCTTCCTGTTCCGCTTTCTTGCGGATCGTTTCGCGGTAAGCGACCTGCGGGTTGCCCACATTCGCCTGCACCTTGAATTCCCGCTTGAGCCGGTCCACAATAATATTGAGGTGAAGCTCGCCCATCCCGGAAATAATCGTCTGCGCGGTTTCTTCGTCCGTGCGCACCCGGAATGTCTGGTCCTCTTCGGCCAGCCGGCCCAGCGCGATGGACATTTTTTCCTCGTCTTCCTTTGACTTCGGCTCAATCGCGATCGAAATAACCGGTTCCGGGAAAGTGATTTCTTCCAGCAGGATCGGATTCTTCAGATCGCACAGCGTTTCGCCCACTTTCGCGTTTTTGAGCGCGACCGTGGCGGCGATATCGCCGGCATATAAATCTTTCACATCCTCTCGCTTGTCGGCGTGCATGCGCATTACCCGGCCAATGCGCTCCTGCGCGCCGCTGCGCGAGAACAGAACGGTGTCGCCCGCAGACAGCTTGCCTGAATAAATGCGGAAATAACTCAGTTTGCCCACATACGGATCGGTCTGGATCTTAAACAGCAGCGCGGAAAACGGTTCGCTGTCTGAAGCCTTGCGCTCCACCGGTTCGTCCGTATCGGGATTCACGCCTTTCGTGGGAGGCACCTCGACCGGCGACGGCAGATAGTAGCACACCGCGTCGAGCATCGGCTGCACGCCTTTGTTCTTGTATGACGAACCGCACACGACCGGAAAGAATTTCCCTGTCAGCACGCCCTGACGTATCGCCGTGCGGATTTCCTCCACGGAAAACTCGGTGGAGCCGGCCAGATAGCGCTCCATGATGCTTTCGTCGTAATCGGAAATTTTCTCGATCATTTCCGTGCGGTGCTTCTCGGCGGCTTCCTTGTATTCGGCGGGAATATCAACAATCTCGAATTTCGCGCCAACCTCGTCGCCGGACCAGACATAGGCTTTCATCTGCACCAGATCCACGACGCCTTTAAGGTTCTCTTCCGCGCCGATCGGAATCTGGATCGGGCAGGCGTTGCCGCCCAGTTTTTCCCGGATGGAATGAACCGAATTGTAAAAATTCGCGCCCAGCCGGTCAAGCTTGTTGATGTAGGCGATCCGGGGCACATGGTATTTGTCAGCCTGGCGCCATACGGTTTCAGACTGGGGCTCCACGCCCTGCACTCCGTCAAACACCACCACCGCGCCGTCAAGCACGCGCAGGCTCCGCTCGACTTCGGCGGTAAAATCCACGTGTCCCGGAGTGTCAATGATGTTGATCTGGCAGTCGCGCCAGGAGCAGTAAATCGCGGCGGAGGTGATGGTAATGCCGCGCTCGCGCTCCTGTTCCATCCAGTCGGTTACGGCGGTCCCGTCATGCACTTCGCCGATTTTATGTATGCGGCCCGTATAAAAAAGTATACGTTCCGTGGTTGTGGTTTTACCTGCGTCAATGTGCGCGATAATACCGATGTTCCTGATCTTCTCTAGCGGATATTCTCTTGGCATACTCTAAGCGTTCCCGGCGTGCTGGATTACCATCTGTAATGGGCGAAAGCGCGGTTCGCTTCGGCCATTTTATGCGTGTCTTCGCGTTTTTTAAACGCCGTCCCTTCCTTCCTGGCGGCCAGCATCAGCTCTTCGGCCAGCTTGTCCGCCATCGGACGGCCCTTGCGGCTGCGCGCCGCGGTGAGAATCCAGCGCATCGCGATCGCGGTGCCGCGGATCGGTTTGACCTCCAGAGGCACCTGATAAGTCGCGCCGCCCACCCGCCGGGGCTTTACTTCCACCAGCGGCCGCACGTTCTCGATGGCCTTGTTAAACGTTTCCATCGGCTCGGCGCTGGTTTTTTCCTTGATTATGTCAAGCGCGCCGTACACCAGCTTTTCGGCAGTATTCTTTTTGCCTTCGTAATTCATCTTGTTGATGAACCGGGCAATGAGCACCGAATTGCACTTCGAATCCGGCGCGGGAACTTCTCTTCTTTCTCTGGGTTTAAGACCTTTTCTGGGCATAGTTTCTTTCCGCTTACTTGGCTTTGGGCCGCTTGACGCCGTAAAGCGAACGACCCTGCTTTCTGTTCTCGACACCGGCGGCATCCAAAGCGCCGCGGATAATATGGTATCTTACGCCCGGAAGATCTTTGACACGACCGCCGCGCACGAGCACGATCGAATGCTCCTGCAGGTTGTGTCCCACTCCGGGGATGTAGGCCGTAACCTCGACCTTCGAAGTCAGTTTTACGCGCGCCACTTTCCGTAAAGCCGAGTTCGGCTTCTTGGGGGTTACCGTCCACACGCGGGTGCAGACGCCCCTTCTCTGAGGACAGGAATTGAGGGCAGGCGCTTTCGTCCTGTTTCTCTGTTTGCTCCGTCCGAATTTCACTAACTGATTTATTGTAGGCATAGCGATTTTTACCGTTCCTTGTTTTTATTCGTCCGAAATACCGACATCAAACTTTCTTGCGGCGATACCGGTCCCCGCGGGAATAAGGTGGCCGACGATCACGTTCTCTTTCAGGCCACGAAGCGTGTCGGCCTGGCCCATGATGGCGGCGTCAGTGAGCACCTTCGTGGTTTCCTGGAAGCTGGCCGCCGAAATCCACGATTCCGACGCAAGCGAAGCTTTGCTGATACCCAGCAGGATCGGTTCAGCCTGGGCTTCCTGTTTGCCGGCGCGCTTCATTTTCCCGTTCTCGGCGAGAAAGGAGGCTTTGCTCACGATCTCGCCTTTAAGGAAGGACGTTTCCCCTCCGTCAAGAATACGGACATTGCCCAGCATCTGGCGGACGATCACTTCAATGTGCCTGTCGTTAATCGTAACGCCCTGCAGTCTGTAAACTTCCTGAATGGCGTTTAAAAGGAATTCCTGCACGTCCTTGATTCCCTTCACATGCAGCATGTCGTGCGGATTGACCGCCCCGTCGGTAAGCGCTTCCCCGACACCCACATAGTCGCCTTCGTACACCACAAGATGCTTGCCGTGGGGAATGCTGTACTGCTTGACCTGGTTCGTCTCCTCGTTGCGCACCGATACCTCGATGAGGCCTTTAGGCGACATTTCAAGGCTGACCGTGCCCTCGATCTCGGAGATGATGGCCGGATTGCGGGGCTTGCGCGCCTCAAACAATTCGGCGATGCGGGGCAGGCCGCCGGTGATATCTTTCGTGCCGCCCACTTCCTGCGGAATTTTGGCCAGCGCATCGCCGCAGCGAACATCCTCGCCGGATTCCGTCAATAAAATTGTATCAATAGGCAGGGGGTAATTGAAAGAGCCTTCTTTTCCCTTGATGCCGATGGACGGGCTCTTTTTGCTCTCCCGGCTGCCCACAATCCGCCGCTCGATCACGCCGGTAACGCGGTTGCGCTCCTCGTGCAGCGTGATGCCTTCCACAACGTCGCGCAGCGCGATCACGCCGTCAATTTCCGAAATGATCGGCAGTGAATGCGGATCCCATTCCGCCATCAAAGTGGCCACTTTAACCCTGTCGCCGGCTTTGGCGTGCAGAATCGCGCCGTAAGGAACTTTATACTCCTTCACATGCCCCGCGGGAGTTTCCAGCTTGATGAACCCGTTGCGGGACACGCAGATGCGTTTGCCGAACCGGTCCGACACTTCGCGGATATCGTGAAACACGACCTTGCCGTCAACTTCAGCCTCGGCTTTCGAGCGGCTGAGCACGCGCGACGCGGTTCCGCCGATATGGAAAGTTCTCAGCGTCAGCTGGGTTCCGGGCTCGCCGATTGACTGGGCCGCAATGATGCCGACCGCTTCGCCCGTGTTGACCGGCTGCCAGTTCGCCAGATTTAGGCCGTAACACTTGGCGCAGACGCCGTTTTCCGCCTCGCAGGTCAGCACCGAGCGGATCCGCAGCGACTCCACTTCATATTTCTCCAGTTCGTCAGCCATTTCGCTGGTGATCAGATCCCCGTCGGACACAAGCACCTTGTCCTTGCCTTTCTCGTCTTTCACCGTTACCGTTTCAAGCGAAGTGCGGCCCAGAATGCGGTCGCGCAGCGGCTCGATCACTTCTTCGCCGCTCATCAGCGATTTGACCGTGATGCCGTTAATGGTGCCGCAGTCCGGCTGGATGACAACCACGTTGTGACCCACGTCCACCAGACGGCGGGTAAGGTACCCGGCGTCAGCGGTTTTAAGAGCCGTGTCGGACAGACCTTTGCGGCCGCCGTGCGTGGAAATGAAATATTCCAGCACCGTCAGCCCTTCGCGGAAATTGGAGGTGATGGGAGATTCGATGATTTCACCGATACCGCCGGTCAGCTTCTTCTGCGGTTTCGCCATCAGACCGCGCATGCCCGCCAGCTGCCGCACCTGCTGGCGCGAGCCTCTGGCGCCGGAATCGGCCATCATGTGGATCGAGTTGAACCGCTGCGCGCCCGGTTTGTAATGGGTCGAGTCGGTCTTCTTCATCTCTTCAAACAGCTTGTCGGCGACATCGTCGGTAACGCGCGTCCAGATATCAATGACTTTGTTATAGCGTTCGCCTTCGGTGATGAGACCCGCTTCCGCCTGGCTCTGGATCTGCGCCACTTTCTTCTTGGCGTCGGCGATGATTTTTTTCTTCGCCTCGGGAATGGTCATGTCCGCGACCGATATGGACAGGCCGGATTTTGTGGCATAGGTATAGCCCATCCGCATGATCCGGTCCAGAAACCGCACGGCTTCGTAATGCCCGTAGGTTTTGTCCTTGTAACAGGTTTCCACAAGCCGCGACAGTTCCTTCTTGCCGACCACGCTGTTGATGTAGCCCCATTTCTCCGGCATGGCGCGGTTGAAAATCACCCGCCCGACCGAAGTATAATCTTTCCAATTGCGCACGTCGTGCAGGCCTTTTTCCAGGCCTTTTTCGACGATCGCGTTTATGCCGCGCACTTTCACTTTGGCCTGCAGGGACACCCGGCCGTGGTGATAGGCTGAAATCGCGTCCTCGGGATCGGCGAATATCATGCCTTCGCCGAACTCGCCGTCTTTCACTTTCGTGATATAGTTCACGCCCAGCACCATGTCATGGCCGGGTGTGGCGATCGGTTTGCCCGACGCCGGCGACAGGATATTGTTCGTCGCCATCATCAGCATCCGCGCTTCCAGCTGGGCTTCCAGCGAAAGCGGAACGTGCACGGCCATCTGGTCGCCGTCGAAATCGGCGTTGAACGCCGTACAGGTCAGCGGATGCAGCTGGATCGCCTTGCCTTCGATAAGCACCGGCTCGAACGCCTGGATGCCCAGCCTGTGCAGTGTGGGCGCGCGGTTCAAAAGCACCGGGTGATTCTTCGTGACGTACTCCAAAATATCCCAGATTTCCGGGCGGACCCGCTCCAGCATCTTCTTTGCCGCCTTGAGCGTGACGCCCTGCCGGCGCATAAGCTCGCCGATAATAAAGGGTTTGAACAGTTCCAGCGCCATCAGTTTCGGCAGG
Source organism: Elusimicrobiaceae bacterium (assembly GCA_028700325.1). Taxonomy (NCBI): domain Bacteria; kingdom Pseudomonadati; phylum Elusimicrobiota; class Elusimicrobia; order Elusimicrobiales; family Elusimicrobiaceae; species Elusimicrobiaceae bacterium. The sequence goes on from JAQVSV010000008.1 coordinate 11,876, forward strand.
CCGCACTGGCTGAGCTTGAGGCTCGGCCCGACCACGATGACCGACCGGCCCGAATAATCCACGCGTTTGCCCAGCAGGTTCTGGCGGAACCGGCCGTGTTTGCCTTTTATGATGTCGGACAGCGACTTCAGCGGCCGCCCGCCCGCGCCGATGAAATATTTGCCGCGCGCGCCGTTTTCGATAAGCGCGTCCACCGCTTCCTGCAGCAGGCGCTTTTCGTTGTACACCATCACTTCGGGCGCGCGCAGCGCCTCGATGTGTTTAAGGCGGTTGTTGCGGTTGATGATCCGGCGGTACAGATCGTTAAGATCGGATGCGGCGAACCGGCCGCCCTCAAGCGGAACCAGCGGGCGCAGATCCGGCGGAATGACCGGCAGCACTTTTAAAATCATCCATTCCGGGCGGTTGCCGCTCTGCTGGAAATCCTCCAGCGTTTTCACTCGGCGCAGCAGTTTCGACCGCTCCATCTCGGAATTGGTTTCCCGCAGCTGTTCGTGCAGTTTGGGAATTTCCAACTTGAAATCCACCTGCTCCAGCAGCTGGCGTATGGCGTTGGCGCCGATGCCGACCTTCAGCCTCGCGCCGTATTTCTTGCGGGTTTCGCGAACCTGCGCGTCGGACAGCAGATCGCCCTTGTGCAGTTCCACCCGCTGCGACACCGGGTCGGTAACGTCTTCCAGCACCACATAGCTCGCGTAATAAACCACGCGCTCAAGCTCGGACGCCTTCATGTCTAGAATGATGCCGATGCGTGACGGCGTCTTGCGCAGGAACCAGATATGCGCGACCGGCACCGCCAGCTCGATATGGCCCATCTTCTCGCGGCGCACCTTGCTCTCGGTGATTTCCACTCCGCAGCGGTCGCACACCATGCCTTTGTATTTCACCCAGCGATATTTGCCGCAGGAACATTCGTAATCTTTAGTCGGGCCGAAAATGCGCTCGCAGAACAGGCCGTCGCGCTCCGGCTTGAGAGTCCGGTAATTGATGGTTTCGGGCTTTTTGACTTCGCCGCTGGACCAGTTGAAAATCTGTTCCGGGCTGGCGATGCCGACTTTTATGGCGTTGAAGTCAAGAAAATCAAGATTTTCCGCGTTCTTCAGTTTCTTTCCAGTATCGAGCATGTTCAATACCCCTTTGCCTATTTGCCCGCAGCCGCGGTTTTGGAGGACTCAACCGCGGCTGCCTGCGCCGCGGTTTCGCCCTCGGAAGTCTTTACCAGATTCACGCTCAGCCCCAGCGCCTGCAATTCCTTCACAAGCACTTTCAGCGATTCCGGCACACCGGGCTGCATGGGCGGCTCGCCCTTGATAATGGCTTCGTACATCTTGGTGCGGCCGACGAAATCGTCGGACTTGACGGTCAGGAATTCCTGCAGCGTGTAAGTCGCGCCGTAACCCTCTATGGCCCACACTTCCATTTCGCCGAACCGCTGCCCGCCGAACTGAGCTTTGCCGCCGAGCGGCTGGCGCGTGATAAGGCTGTACGGGCCGGTTGACCGGGCGTGCACCTTGTCCTCGACCAGATGGATCAGCTTCATGATGTACATGTAGCCGATGGTGACTTTCTCCGCGAACGCCGCGCCTGTCCGACCGTCATAGAGTGTGATGCGGCAGTATTCATCAGGCAGATGCTTTTCCGGCACGCCTTTGTCCATGAGCGACTGGCGGGCCTCGTTGACCTTGGCCAGCACGTCGTCCTCGGTCGGGCCGTCGAACACGGGGCAGACCATCTGGGTATTGAGCTGTTTTCCCGCCCAGCCCAGCATGGTTTCAAACAGCTGGCCCACGTTCATGCGCGACGGAATGCCCAGCGGCGACAGCACTATGTCAATCGGAGTGCCGTCCGGCATGAAAGGCATATCCTCTTCCGGCAGAATTTTCGCCACAACGCCTTTGTTGCCGTGCCGGCCCGACAGTTTGTCGCCGACCATCAGCTTGCGTTTTGACGCCACATAAACCTTTACGGTCTTATTGACGGTGACGGCCAGCTCGTCGCCCTGCTTGGCAAGCTCCATCTCGCGCTCGTATTCGTCCACCGCGCGTTTTTCCATCAGCTTGAAGAACAGGTTGATACGCTCTTCCTCGGATTTCTGCCCGCTGTTTTTGATGTTTTCAAGCGCGGCTTTGCGCTGCGCGGTGATGTTGGCGAGCTTGCCGTCGCGATCGGCTTCGATCTGCTTGAGGCGCGCGCGTTCCTCTATTTTTGAAAGCTTTTCCTTGCGCACGAACACCCGCGTACCCACCACTTTGCCCGAAACGCCCGGCGGCACCCGCAGCGACGCGTCCACCACGTCTTCGGCCTTGCGGCCGAAAATGACTTTCAGGAGCCGTTCCTCGGGAGTCAGCTGCTGTTCGCCTTTCGGCGTAACCTTGCCGACCAGAATATCGCCCGGCTGCACCACTGTCGAGGGCATTACAATGCCCTGATCGTCAAGGTGCGACAGCGCTTCCGCGCCCACGTTGGGGATATCCCGGGTGATTTCTTCGGGGCCGAGCTTTGTGGTGCGCGCTTCGGTTTCAAACTCATGCAGGTGGATGGAAGTGAACACGTCCTCCTTCACGAGCTTTTCGGAAACCAGAATGGCGTCTTCGTAATTATACCCTTCCCAGCTTAAAAATCCGACCAGCAGGTTGCGCCCGAGCGCCAGCTGGCCGGCATGGGAAGCGGGCCCGTCGGCGAGCACGTCGCCTGCTTTGACCCGGTCGCCGCTTTTCACAAGCGGCACCTGGTTGATGCAGGTGTCCTGATTGGACCGCTTGTATTTGATCAGAGTGTACATGTCCACTTTCGGCGGAGCGGAATCTTCCGGCTGCACGGCAATCAGCTCGCCGGACGCGAAAATCACCCGTCCGCTCCTGCGCGCCACGCGGCACGCGCCCGAATCGGCGGCGCACGCGCCTTCCACGCCGGTGCCCACCAGCGGAAACTCGGGCAGCAGCAGCGGCACGCCCTGGCGCTGCATGTTGCAGCCCATCAGCGCGCGGTTCGCGTCGTCATGTTCAAGAAACGGGATCAGCGCGGCCGACAGCGAGATGACCTGCAGCGGCGAAATATCCATATAATTGACAAGATCCGGCGTCAGGATCGGATAGTCCGACCGGTACCGCGCGTACACCACGTCGCTGTTGATGACGGAACTGCCGTCCACCGGCGTGTTTGACTGCGCGACTTTGAATTCGTCTTCCTTGTCGGCCGTCAGATAATCCACTTTCGTGGTCACCTTGCCGTTTTCCACCCGCTTGTAAGGAGCCTCCAGCAGCCCGTATTCGTTGACCCGGGCGTAGCACGCCAGCGAAGTGATGAGGCCGATGTTCGGGCCTTCCGGCGTTTCAATCGGGCAGATGCGGCCATAATGGGTGTGATGCACGTCGCGGACTTCGAACCCCGCGCGCTTTCTGTTCAGACCGCCGGGCCCCAGCGCCGAAAGCCGCCGTTTGTGAGTCAGCTCCGACAGCGGATTGATCTGGTCGAGAAACTGCGACAGCTGGCTCGTGCCGAAAAACTTGCGGATGATCGCCTGCACCGGCTGCGCGTTGACCAGCGAGCGCGGCGTCGGGTTTTCGTCGTCCTTGTTCATCCGGTCGCGCACGGTGCGCGCCATCTGCGACAGTCCGACCCGGATCTGGTTTTCCAGCAGCTCGCCTATCCCGCGCACGCGGCGGTTGCCCAGATGATCAATATCGTCCATCTCGAACAGATATTTTTTGCCCTTGTACTCGATATGCGACTGGCCGCTGTTGAGCGCCAGCAGATATTTCACCGTCGCGATAATGTCTTCGAGGCACAGCGTTCTGCGCTTGTCCGCGGGCACGTTGAAGCGCTTGGAGTTGATGAGCCGGAGCTGCTCGTAAATCGGCAGCAGTTTCTTGTTGACCTTGTAACGGCCCACATAACTAAGATCGTAGCGGCGGAGATTCTCGAATATAAGATTCTCAAGGAACTGTTCCGCCTGCTCTTTCACCACGAAATCCTGACCGCGCAGCTTTTTGTAAATATCCTGCTGGGCTTCCTTGGAGGTGCGGGAGGTGTCTTTCTTGCTGTCAAGCGTAAGCAGTATGGCGGGATCGTCCTGCCGGGGATTGCCGAAAATGACCTTGATTTTCCTGATATTGCGGTCAACCAGCAGCTTGAACGCCTTGTCGTCAATCGGTTCGGTTCCTTTTTCGTCAAGGTTCCAAAGCACCTCGCCGGTGTTGGTATCAACAATGTCCTCAACCGCGTAGCGGCCGATAACGTCGTCCGCGGCGGCGGGCTTCACTTCAACTTCTTCAAAAGGATAGAAAGTCTGCAGGATTTCGGCGTTGGTTTCCAGTCCGCAGGCTCTTAAAAAGGTGGTCGCGAGAATTTTTTTCTTGCGGTCCAGCCGGACCCACAGCACGTTCGCCAGATCAAATTCGAATTCCACCCACGCGCCCCGGTACGGGATAATGCGCGCGAAATAAAGCTGTTTGCCTATGGTGGACTGTTTTTTTTCTTCGTCTTCCTCAAAAATAACGCCGGGCGAACGGTGCAGCTGGCTTACGATAACGCGCTCTGACCCGTTGAAAATGAAGCACCCGTTTTCCGTCATCAGCGGCAGGTCGCACAAAGTGACGTCCTGCTCCATGACTTCCTTCAGCTTGCCGTTCTTCTGCTGCACGGAAAGCGACAGCCACGCCTTGAGCGGCGCGCTGTATGTGCCGTCGCGCACGGTGGCCTCTTCGGGAGTGATATAACGCGGGTCGCCAAGTTCATAGCGGATAAAATCCAGCCGCATGCTGGAATCCGGCGCATCAATCGGAAACACATCAATAAACGCGGCCTGAAGCCCCTGCAGCTGGCGCTCGCTGGGCTTGCTGTCATGCTGAACGAATTCGGCAAAAGAACGCTTCTGCAGTTCTAAAAGATTGGGAAGTTTAAGCGTCTGAGGAATCTTGGCGAAATTTACCTGTTTCATTTATACCTCTTATATCGGAGTCCCGGCGAGTGCAGCCGTACTGTCAACTCCGCGCTTCTTTACCGGACACGATCCCGCCCCCTACCGGCCCCCGTTTTCCGGGGCCGGTGGAGCGAGATCTGAAACAACTGTTGCAAGGACTTACTTCAGTTCAATGGTTGCGCCGGCTTCAACGAGCTTCTTCTGCATCTCGTCGGCATCCGCTTTGGCGACATTCTCTTTCACGGCTTTGGGCGCGCCTTCCACAAGGTCTTTCGCTTCTTTCAGGCCCAGTCCGGTGATTTCCCGGACAACCTTGATGACGCCGATCTTCTTGGTGGTGTCGGACAGGCCGGTCAGCATAACGTTGAACTCGGTCTTTTCCTCCACTGCGGCGGCAGCGCCGGCAGCGGGAGCGGCCATCATCATTCCACCCATGGCGGGCGCGGCCTTCACGTCAAATTTCGTCTCAATCGCCTTGACAAGCTCGGAGAGTTCGAGCACGGTCATGCTGGCAATAGAATCAAGCATTTCGTCTTTTGTGATACCCATTTTACTTTCTCCTGTGTTTTTCGGGTAGCCATCTTATTGAGGTTTCTGATGTTTATCCCTTGCGGGGCTACCAACCGTCATTTGAGCGCCGTTGTTTTACGGAACTCAGGCTGCGGTTTCGCCCTCTCTTTTTTTGTCTTCGAGAGCTTTCAGCGCGAACGCCAAGTCGCGTATCGGAGCCTGAAGCACGGAAGCAATCCGGCTGACGCTCGTATACAGAGCGCAGGCGAGATGGCTGAGCGTTTCCGCCCGGGTGCCAAGCATTGACAGCTTCTTGCAGTCCTCTTCGCTGAACCAATTCTTCGTCGCATAACCGGCTTTTATTTTAAGCGCGGGGAATTCTTTTTCGAACGCCGCCAATACCTTGGCGGCTTCAACGATATCGCCGCCTTTCAGGATGGTAATGGCGGTCGGCCCTTTCAGAATGTCCGGCGTGCCGGCGACTTCCGCATTTCTCAGCGCAAAATTCACTACGGAATTGCGCTCGACGCGGAACTGCGCCTTCACATCCGTAAGCTTTTCCCGCAGCCGGGCAAGCTCCACGAATTTCAGACCCTGATAAGAGGCAAAGAATAAACCCTCTGAGGCTTTAATTTCCTCAGCCAGTTTCGACGACCTGTCTATTTTCTGTTCTTTGCTAAGGTTCATAGCATTGAAATTATACCACATTCGCGCGCAAATTACTATCGCGCCGTTTCGCCGGGTTTATCCGGCACCTGAATGCGGCGGATTTACCGGCCCCGAAATGCGAAAATCTCATGAAAATACCGGTAAATCCGCCGCATATTTCCTGCCCGTTTTCACGCATTTCCGGCCAAACTCCCGCCGCGTGAAAACATTTTTATAAAATCTTACAAAAAACTTACACAAATCCGGCCTTTGCTCCAATATGTTAAACACATATACCCGCTTTATAACTGCATAACAATTCCCTGGCCGGAATACCGGACTTTTCAAGTTTTCACGTCGAAGCTGATCTTTTTTCGCATGATGCAAAAAAACGGGCGCTCCGCATTAAAATAAAAACGTAAGTTAATTTTCATGACCGAGCAGAATCCGGTTTTGTCCGTCCGGCATGCCTGTCAAAACCGGATTTTAGCCCGCCACTCCCGGCGCTGGCCGGAAAAGAGCGGCAACAAACACCAGCGCGCACCAGCTTGTGTGAAAAAAACAGCTTGCCGCCAAAAAGCCACTCCGCTTCCCGGCAACACAACATGCCTGCCGCCAGGCTGGCAGTGCCGGGGCCGGTCACACCGACACGCGAACCGGAAATTACCTTGGGATATCTCTGACGAGAATGGATTGCATTTTGCCGGCGGGGGTTGTTTGAACAATATTTTCATGTATGCCGCGCCAGGGAGCGGGCCGCAGCCGAATGGTCTTGCCGTCGAAAATAATCCGCACGTCATGCACTTTTTTGCCGCGCAGATATTTTTTCACAAAACCTGCGGTTTCCGGATCGGATGATTGCAGCACCGGGTCCGGCACGACAACCGAACCAAGCAGGTTCGGCCTGTTACCGCGGCTGGCGTAAAACCCTTCACGGATATAAAGCGGCAGAACCACCGTGCCGGACCCGACCGGAACCCTGATATATGCGATATCATTGTCGGGACTGAAGGTTATAACGCAGTTTTCAGGCAGATGCGGCCTGATCGCACCGGGAAAATAAACAGGATAATCCGCGTCAATCTCCGGGCCCTGCTCCGCCGGGCCGCCCAGAAACGGACCCTTCACAACGGCGCCGGTGCGCACAAACTCCCAGCCGGCTCCGAAGATCGGCTTGCGGTAATATCCGCCACGGCCCAGCGCATCCACACCCTCGACCCGCAATTCGCGCCCGGCGTTGCCTCGGCCGGTGGTGAAAATGGTAATACGGGCGGTTATCCGGCCGGGAATTTCCGGCTGCGCGCGCCAGTCCTCGCCGGGCAACGCGATGACCTTAGGCGTATATTTCGTAAAAGAATAGGCAAACATCGGATCCGCGCCGGTGGTATCAAAATCCGCCAGCCGCGTGTACATCTGCCCGGCTTTGTTAACTATAAATAACGTGGATCCGCTCGCATCCATCGCCTCCGCCACAAAGCGCCCGCGCTGGGGCATGGCGATACGGTGCCCGAAATCGGGCGGCAGCCACGGATCAGCGTATTTAATATGCCGCCCGTCCGGCGCAAGCAGGTATAAAGTGGAAACTTTGATCATAAGATCCTTGAAATTTCCCGCAGGATCTTCAAATCCGCCGGCCTCGTCATCAATATTCGATATCGCCCACGATCTGTTGGCCGGAACCACAAGTGTTGCGCTTACCGGCTTGCCCCAGCCCTTTTTCCATTTCATCTTCGGCACTTTCAGATAGCTGACAGCGCCGTCGCGCGCAAGCGCGATAAGATTGCTCCCGTCTGCCGAAATCTCCACCGATCCGGCCGGCTGGCCGGGCACCGGCATCCACTGCCGATCGCCGGTTTTACGCATATAAATCACTTCGCCGCTCAGAACGAACTGATACCGGGAAGTAAAGGAATAACCATGGCTTTTCAGATTGGTGTTCAGACCGGTAAAATCCGGCCCGACCGCCGCCGAAACAACGGGCACGCTGATCGCGCCCGCCCGGGTTAAAAAAACATCCAGATCCCTGTTTTTAATTTCCGCGGCATAAGAAAACTGCGCGGCTAATGAAAATATTAAAGCCCCTGTAACACAAACTCCCGGTTTAGACATAGCCCTCCGCATTGTTTTAAGTATACCTGAAACGCCTTAACCCCTGCAAAGGCCTTGCGGCGCCGCACTCATTGGGCCCAAAGGCCCATGGCTGGAATATCGGGCGCCGCCACGCAAAACCGCATAGATTATAATATGTCATAGATACTGCCGGGTTCCGGCCAGCCGTTGTCTGATGAATTTCAAAAATTTCCAGAACTTCCGCCATCGCCCTCAATCGCGCTTTCCCGTTCGGCACAAAGGACACTCGCATTTTTTTATTTTCTTTAGCGAAAAAAGATTGACAACACGGAAACTGATGCTCTGTCCCGGCGTTACCATGCTCTCGCCAACACCTGCAGTATAATTAGAGGTTCATGCCGTGCATTGCCCGGCTGGACACTGTTGTCAGAACCAGCATGAAAACCATATTTCACACTTTTTACTTCAAATACCATTTTAAACTGCCGATAGTGTTTATGCCATCCGCTCAATACGCCGATTCGCGTGATATGCTCCGCCCGCTTGCGCCGGATGAAACGTTTACCCTGCCCTGGAGGGAATTACATCCTTCATCCCCATGCCCACACGCCGGGTTTTCGTGAGCGGAATTTAATAAAAAGGTGAAGCTTGTTCGGCACAACACTATTACAGCTGAAAGTTGCCGATCCGGACGCTGGCTGGCGAATTGGGATAACCTGGGCAATTAATACCCGGAGGAAACCAAAAATCAAACGAACCTGATCCGCCGGCGCCAAAACAATGCCGTCTGGGATCTATCGGCAACGGATGGAATATTTCAATTAAAACCCCGCTCCGCATACAACAGCGGGACAAACCATCCGGTAATAAAACAAATAACCCCCGCTGGATATACCCGCGGGGGTTATGAAATAGAAAGAACGGTAAGAGATGAGACCGGCAGCGACCCACTCTCCCAACGCCGAGATGGGCGTTAGTACCATAGGCCCTTGAGAGCTTAACTGCCGTGTTCGGAATGGGTACGGGTGTTGCCTCTCAGGAAATACCACCGGTCTTATGTCTTACCGTTCTTTTGGTTTAAAGTCCGAAAAATTGTCAAATACCACACCGACACCAGCCAATATTGTTAGATTAAAGAATACGGCCAAGCCTCACGATCGATTAGTACTAGTTAGCTCCACACATTGCTGTGCTTCCACCTCTAGCCTATCAAACCAGTAGTCTTCTGGAGATCTTTAGCACCCTTACGGGTGAGGGAAACCTTATCTTGAGGCGGGTTTCACGCTTATATGCTTTCAGCGTTTATCCCTACCGAACACCGCTACCCAGCCATGCCGCAAAGCACGACAACTGGTATACAGGAGGTTCGTCCAACCTGGCCCTCTCGTACTAAGGTCAGCTCCTCTCAAGTTTCCTTCGCGCATAGCAGATAGAGACCGTACTGTCTCACGACGTACTGAACCCAGCTCACGTACCGCTTTAATGGGCGAACAGCCCAACCCTTCCCACCTGCTTCAGCGGGAGGATGCGATGAGCCGACATCGAGGTGCCAAACCGGGCCGTCGATGTGAACTCTTGGGCCCGATTAGCCTGTTATCCCCGGGGTAGCTTTTATCCGTTGAGCGATGGCCCATCCACGAGGGACCACCGGATCACTATGTCCTACTTTCGTACCTGCTCGGCCTGTCGGCCTTGCAGTCAAGCTCCCTTCTACCATTGCGCTCGTCGGCCGATTTCCACACGGCCTGAGGGAACCTTGGAACGCCTCCGTTACTCTTTGGGAGGCGACCGCCCCAGTCAAACTGCCCACCTGCCAATGTCCCTGTCCCAGATTCATGGGCCCAGGTTAGAATCACAATCACAATAGGGTGGTATTTCACTAATGACTCCACGGCCCCCACAAGGACCGCTTCAAAGTCTCCCACCTATTCTACGCAATTGAAACCGTAATTCAATGACAAGTTACAGTAAAGCTCCACAGGGTCTTTTCGTCTTGCTACGCGTAGTCAGCGTCTTCACTGACACCACAATTTCGCCGAGGCCATCGTTGAGACAGCGGTACCTTTGTTATGCCATTCGTGCAGGTCGGAACTTACCCGACAAGGAATTTCGCTACCTTAGGACGGTTATAGTTACCGCCGCCGTTTACTGGGGCTTAAGTTCAGAGCTTCGCCTTGCGGCTAACCCCTCCCCTTGACCTTCCAGCACCGGGCAGGCATCAGGCCCTATACATCATCTTGTGATTTCAGCAGAGCCCTAAGTTTTTGTTAAACAGTCACGGTACCCCTTTCACTGCGGCCCTTTCTCAATGTATTGCTACACCATTACTTGGGCACTCCTTCTTCCGAAGTTACGGAGCTAGTTTGCCTAGTTCCTTAACGATGGCTATCTCGCGCGCCTTAGGATTTTCACCCCATCCACCTGTGTCGGTTTACGGTACGGTTACGATAGAAACTCCCTACGAAGCTTTTCTAGG
>JAQVSV010000008.1:27500-53824 GCA_028700325.1 Elusimicrobiaceae bacterium
ACGCTGCGCCTGATAGAGCAGGAAGCGCCGGCGGCGCTGATCATCGCGCCGCTGCTGGCAGACGGAACCGGGCTGGGCGTGATCAAGCAACTCCGCAAAACCAATAAAGACCTGCCGATTATCGTCGTAAGCGCGCTCAAGCTGGGCGAACCGCAGGAGCGCGGTTACCTTACCGGACACACCGAGTTCGCCGCGCAGAAAATACCCGACTCCTACATACTGGAAACCGTGGCCAGACTGCTCGCCGCGGAAACGGAACAGCGCCCCGCCGAAACAGCCCGCCCGCGCGTGCTTATTGCCGACGACCAGCCTATGCTTCTGAGCCTCATGCGCGAAATGCTTTCCGCCGCCGGCTTTGAGGTGCGCACCGCCGAAGAAGGCAACGAAACGTTGAAACTTGTTTACGAATTCAACCCGGAAATCGTCGTGCTTGATTATGCCTTGCCTTTCAAAACCGGTTTTGACATCACGCTCGAGCTGCGCGCCAATCCGCTGTACGCCAACACCCCGATCATGATTCTGACGGCGGTTTCCGACAAGCAGCTCAAGCTCAAGGGCCTGAGCCTCGGCATTGACGACTACATGATAAAACCCGTGGACACCGACGAACTGATCGCGCGGATCCGCATGATTTTAAAACGCACACGGCAGGTGCTGGACTCCAACCCGCTTACCAAACTGCCGGGCAACCCGTCCATCCAGGCGCATGTCGAGCGCAGACTAACGCGCAAGGAGCAATTCGCGGTCTTATATCTGGATCTGGATAATTTCAAGGCCTTCAACGATATTTACGGCTTCGACGCCGGCGACAAGGTGATACAGGCCGCGGCCACGCTCATCGTCACGCATACGAAAAAAAGCGAAGGCGGCGACGGTTTTATCGGGCATATCGGCGGCGACGATTTCATCGCGGCCTGCTCGCTGGACAAAGCGGAGGAAATTGCGCGCAACATCATCCGCGATTTCGACGCGATCGCCCCGTCGTTTTATTCCGAAGCGGACCGCGCGCGCGGCTACATCGTGACGGAGGACCGGCTCGGCAAGCAGCAGCGGTTTCCGCTGATCTCGATTTCGATAGGCATTGCGCATAACAGGGAACGCGAGCTCACGTCATTTACGCAGATCAGCGAAATCGGATCCGAGCTTAAACACCGCGCGAAACAGGAAACCGGCAGCAAGTATATCATAGACCGCCGCAAAAACCACAAAGCCGCGGCCTGAATGTGAAAAAGCCCTTCTTTTTGAAGGGCTTTTTCACATTCAGGCCAGAACATTATTTCGCTGTCCGCAACGGGAATACCCGCATCTTCAGCCGGTATCCGGTTCGGCTGCCGCCCCTGCGGTCAGTTCCCGAATGACGCCGGACGACGTGAAACGGACTCCCCTGAACCGGGGAGTCCTGATTATGCAAACTGTCGTTTGCCCCGCCCGCCGGGACACACGTTTTATTCCCCGTTCAAGCGCCGGTATTTGCAACCGGAATCAAAAACCCGCCGGGATTTTATCCGGCGGGTTTTGCGCATAAATGCCGGCTTACATCGCTATGCTGAATCCGAAAGACCAGTGGGTTTCCGTCTGATCCGATAACGCAAGATACGGCAAATGCCCGCTGAAAAACTCGCAGAACAATGCGGCATCCGAAACCGCGCCGTAATATTTCCAGCCGGCGCGCGAGTTGAACGACGGCTGCCATCCGTATTTTGCGTGTGCCGCGAGATTGACTGCGGCGAACCACGCGTGGCTGTCAATCCGCTTTTCGCCCTCCATTCCGCACTGGGCATGCCAGCGGTCGGAGGTGCGGGGAATAATGTTAAACGCGTAGAACAGCCCGCCGTAAAGGCGCAGGCCGGCGGCAGGCCGGTAATCGCCGATCAGGCGGAAATCGTCGGTGACATGTTTTTCCAGCTGGGCGGGCAGCGTGCCGTTTGAAATAATATAATCGTCGCCGACGTGCGAACTGGTGTGCCAGTAAGTCGCGCGCAGGCCCCAGCCATCCGCCACATAGTCAATCGGAAACGCAAGCGAGAAATCAGCCACCTGAAAATCGTTGGTGACGCGCGAAATGTCAAACCGCGCGGCCACTCCGCCCATGATGCCGAACTGCAGCCTGTTCCGACCTGCGGCCCAGCGCGCGATGCCGAACTCGTCGCCCATATTGATTTCGGCCAGCCTGTTCGAGCCGACCACCCCGGTCAGCCGCACGGCAAACGCGGGCTGGGTAAGGTCGGCCGCAAACGGGCTGAATAGTTTTTTAGGCGGCAGCAGTTCCGCGGCCCGGCAGATCTGGCCGGTCAGGCAGCATGCGGCCGCCAGCAAAAAAAGTTTTTTCACAGCAGATCCCCCTGCAATTCGCCGCTGGCTCCGGGCACGACGGACTCGCCGGCTTCTTTCGCCATGCCCGACGGGCCTTTCGGCCAGCCGAACGCCATGCGAACCGCGAGTTCCACGTCATACTCCGAAACCATCGCGTCGGCCGCGACAAGTTTCGCCTCCGTGGCGACCGCCGAAAAAATTTCCGCGCACAACTGCCCGGGCAGCGCCTCGCTCAGGCCCAGATACTTCACAATATCTTTCAGCCGGGGATTAATGCCCGCTATCTGGCCCTCCTCATACACATAAAACCCCAGCCCCGACCGGCGTCCGCATTCCCCGTATTGATTCAGCCGGTCCGCCGTTTTCGGAGGCGCGAAGCGTTCCGGCTGGCCCAGCGACTTGTAAATATACGCGCCCAGCCCGCAGAACGAATCAATGCCGAACCGGTCAACCAGCTCAAACGGCCCGGCGGGCACCTTCATGTTCTCGCGCACGGCGGAGTCAATTTCATGCACCAGACCCCGCCCCTTCTCCAGCAGCACGATGCCGGCCAGAATATACATGTAAAGCAGCCGTCCGGAAATCATGCCGGCCGAATACCGGCCCACCAGCGGCTCCTTGCCGAGTTTTTTCAGATATTCAACCGCCAGATCCAGCGTTTCGTCGGAAGTTTTTTCAAACCGGGCCAGCTCGGCGAACCGGTTCACGCTTACCGGCTCCGCCAGATTCATTCCAACAAACCGGTCCGGCGTGGACACCTCGCCGATCACGGAAAACGGATCGCTGTGTCCGCAGCGGATGCAGATTATTCCGGACGAACCCATCACTTCCTCAAGTTTCCTGAAAAGCAGAAACCGTTCCTGCGAGGTGTTGCCCGCCTCGATCACGATATCGGCGCCGGCCAGTTTGTCTAGCTTTTGAACCGGCTCGATATTGGCGGCGATTTCGCGGTTGCCGGACTTGCGCAATGTCCAGTCAACCCGCGCCATCGCCAGATTAAGCGCCGAACGGGCCACGTCATAAATCCGCACCTGCATGCCTTTTTCCGCGGAGCGCAGCGCCAGATCCGTAGACTGCGCGCATGAACCGATAATTCCAATAGCTGTAACCGGCATGTCAATCTCCTTGAAAAATATTTTCTGCCCGCAGCGGGCAGCTCACGCGACCGGCACTTCCTCCAGCCGCTTGATGCCTTCGCGGTCGAGCACCAGCCGCACCCGCTCGAACCGCACCTGCTGCTCGCCTTCCGCGTCATAAGTGATGTACTGCGTCACCACATTGACGTGGTACACCCGCGCGCACAGCACGTTTTCCACTTCATTGGTATTCTGGTTAAGATGCAGGCATGAAGTGTAGGGATCATCCGCCTGCGCCAGAAACGGCAAAACGTTGAACCGGAAGATATCGTTCAAATCACGGGTCCGCTCGTCCTTTTTAACCATCCGGTCAGGATAGAGGATTACCTCTTTTTCGTATTTAAGAACCATCTCCGGCTTGCCTTCCTCGTCAATGGAAGTGATATTGTCTATGTTGCGGCGGCTGCGGATGTACGACGGCACCTTTCGTTCCGCCAGAAAGCTGAACGCTTCCTTGAACGTGCCGATCCGCTCTTTCAGATAGGGATCCTTGATCTGGTGCTGGCGGTCGGCGATCCAGCGGGTCCAGTTCTTGGCGAACCAGGCTTTAAGCCAGTCCTTGATGCGGTCCTTGAAAATATAACTGGTCACGGCGAACAGCACAAACGGCACACTGTTAAACGCCCAGCGCGACTGCGCGAAAATCATGACCAGAAGAGTAAACAGCATCGCAGCGCCCGCCGACAGGCCGAACAGCACCTGATAAGTGCCCTCCCATTCCGAGGTTTCGATCTGAAGATGCAGCACGCTTGAAATGAATTTTTTCAGCACTCCGCGCCGGTAAATAAGAATTTCGTTGTCGCGCCCGTCGCCTACAATGGACGGATAGCCCATGGTTTTGCGGTAGTTGTCCTGCGCGCGGATGAACGCGTTTATGGCCTTGTCGGATTCCATGAAAGCGTCGCGGTGCGCAGCGCCCCGGATAACCTTGAGCAGCTCGGAAAAATATTCCACCATCGTAAGGCTTAGAAATTCGTCAAAAAACGCGTAGGCCGAGCGCAGTTTCTCCGGAATCACCGGGTTGGCCAACTCGCCGCGCAGAGCGCGGATGCTGGAAATGAATTCCTTGGAATCGCCGACAAAATCCTCCACATACTCCTCCACCGAGGAGATGCGCACATGGCAGTCCTGCGGACTGGCGTTAAGCGCGCGCACTTCCGCTATAAGGAATTTCGAGAAATCGCGCACATAACCTTTCACCGTGCAGCCTAGCAGCTTGATCTCGTCAACTACGCGGCATACGGCCGCGTCATCGGCGGTGTTGTTGAGCAGGCCCGGCAACGCCTGCCGCACCCGGAACAGAGGCGACAGCGAATTCAGCTGATCCATCACCATGTCCAGCCGCATCTTCGGCGTCTTGAACCTGATGAACCGCTGGGTGCTGCTGTAAAAGGCCTGCTTGGAGTAGGTGGCCGGCGTAATGTTAAGCGCCTTCGGCACAAAAAAATACATTTCCACCCGGTACTTGTTTTCCCGTTTAGGATACAGATCAACGTCCAGTTTCATTTCAAAACGGTGCCGGTCGTGAAACCTGACATCGGAATCTATTATCGCGTGGCTTTCCGGTTTCATAGCAGTCTTTAACCTCTGGGATGATGCGCCCCGTGTATATTTTTAAGCTCCGATTTTTCAATATGCGTGTAAATCTGCGTCGTGGCCAGGCTCGCGTGCCCGAGCATTTCCTGCAAAGCCCTCAAATCCGCTCCGCCCGCCAGCAGATGCGTCGCGAAAGTGTGCCGGAACAGATGCGGATGAAGCGGCCGCTTCAAACCCGCCGCCGCGCCCAGCTTTCTGATATCTTTCCAGACCTGCGTCCGGCTGATCCCCCGGCCCGAGCGGTTTAAAAACAGTTCGGACGCGGTGGTTTTCCCGGCGAACCATTTGCGCCGGTCGGCCAGATAACGGAGCAGATGCAGGCACGCGTCCGGATAAACCGGCACGATGCGTTCCTTGCCGCCCTTGCCGAACACCATCACCCAGCCTTCTTCCAGATTAAGCGATTCCAGCCGCAGACCGACCAGTTCCGACACCCGGATCCCGCACGCGTAAAACAGTTCCAGAATAGCCGCCGTCCGCAGTTCCGCGAAGCTCACCGCAGGGAACCGGAGCAGTTCGTCAATTTCGGCGGCAGTCAGAAAGCCCGGCAGCTTCTGCGGCATTTTGGGCGCGCGAAAAAACCGGGTTGGATCTTCCTTCAGCAGATCCTCCACCGCGAGAAACTTGTAAAACGCCTTCACCGACTCCATCTTGCGGAACAGGCTGCCCGGCGCGAGTTTGTCCGCCGAACGCAGCCGCCACAAATAACTGTCAAGATATCCGCTCTGCGCCTGCGCAGGATCCGCGCCGCCACGCGCGCAATAAGCAAGAAAATGCCGCACGTCGCCCACATATGCGTCATGCGTGTTGGAGGACAGACCCCGCTCCAGCAGAATGTGCCGGGAGAACCCGTTCAGCAGCTCGGCATATGCGCCTTCCGGCCTGGCGCCTTCCGGCGCAAAAAGTTTCTGGCGGCCAGCCATTATTACACCCCTTATCCGCCGAGTTTCAAGATCGCGCGGGCGGGGCATGCAAGCCCCGCCCGCAGAAACAACCGCAATGCACGGCGACTACGCGTCTTCGGTGGCGGCTGCGCCGGCCTGCTCGGCCTCTTCAGCGGCAAAAATGTCTTTGCCAAGCGTCAGATATTTGTCCCGGAGCAGTTTCTCCAGTTCGTCGGCCAGCTCGCGATGCTCTTTCAGAAACAGCCGCGCGTTATCGTAGCCCTGACCGAGCTTCTCATCCTTATAAATATACCAGGAACCGGCTTTTTCGACCAGCTTGGCCTGTACGCCCATATCTATGATGCAGCCTTCCCGGGAAATGCCCTCGCCGTGCATCATGACAAACTCGCCCGACCGGTAAGGCGGCGCTACTTTGTTTTTCAGCACCTTGGCCCGGATTCTCGACCCGACCACCTCGTCGCCTCTCTTGATGTTCTCGATCCGCCGGATGTCAATCCGCACGGACGCATAAAACTTAAGCGCCAGCCCGCCCGGCGTCGTTTCCGGGTTGCCGAACATTACGCCGATTTTCTGGCGCAGCTGGTTGATAAAAATGATACAGGTTTTCGTTTTGGAAACAAGGCTCGTCAGCTTGCGCAACGCCTGCGACATCAGCCGCGCCTGCAAACCCACATGCGCGTCGCCCATTTCGCCTTCAATTTCGGCTTTCGGCACCAGCGCGGCCACCGAATCAATAACAATCAGGTCCAGCGCGCCAGAGCGCACAAGTTTCTCGGTTATTTCCAGCGCCTGCTCGCCGGAATCGGGCTGCGAGATCAGCAGGTTGTCTATATCCACCCCGATCTTGCGCGCATACAGCGGATCCAGCGCGTGTTCCGCATCAATAAACGCGACCGTGCCGCCGGTTTTCTGGGCCTGCGCGATCACATGCAGGCTCAACGTGGTCTTGCCGCCGGCTTCCGGCCCGTAAACTTCAATCACTCTGCCGCGCGGCAGTCCGCCCACGCCCAGCGCCAGATCGAGTGACAGCGCGCCCGTCGGAATGACGTCAATCCCTTTCATCGCGCTTTTCGAGCCCAGCCGCACCAGCGCTTCCTTGCCGAACGCCTTTTCTATCTGCGACATCGCCAGTTCCAGCGCCTTGGTCTTGTTGCTCTCCTGCTTCCCGTCCTTAAACTTGCCGATCTCCTGCTTAACCTCTTTTGCCATGATCCCTCCGAAAAAATTCAGTCTTCCGCCCGGCGCCCGCCAGACCGCTTCATATCCTCTCCGCACGCCGGGAACGCCGCTCCCGAAAAACGGCCCGTCGGACTAACCGCCGGTTTCGTTGCCGGCAACCTCCGGCCGCGCCCTCACCACCAGATTGCCCGATTTGCCGTAATACTTGTAGGTGACCGCCGCCATCTTCGCGATATAGTTGGCGGCATATTTATAGTCGGGCACCTTCCAGGTCAGCATCGCCATGACGTATTCGCCCTGCGGAGAATACACAATCCCCGTGTCGGAACAGGACAGCCGGAGCATCCCGGTCTT
This sequence comes from Elusimicrobiaceae bacterium, assembly GCA_028700325.1. Lineage (NCBI taxonomy): Bacteria > Pseudomonadati > Elusimicrobiota > Elusimicrobia > Elusimicrobiales > Elusimicrobiaceae > Elusimicrobiaceae bacterium. Next base: position 34,984 of record JAQVSV010000008.1, read on the forward strand.
ATGCGCCAGCGCAAACCCGCGCGGCAGTTTCTTCGCGAACCGGGAACGGCCTTTGGTATGCTTCATGATATCGAGCATGATGGCGCTGTGGTCTTTATCCACCACTTCGCCGCGATAAATTTTTTCAACCAGCATGGCCATCTCGCGCGGCGTGGTATAGTTCTCGTTCGCGACGGGCGAACTGCAGAGCGACATCCCGTCCGGCGAAATATTCGTGCGCTCCAGCCCCAGCTCCCGAAATTCCTGCTGGAGATAATCATACCCGACCCGCTCGATCAGCAGGTGCGCGGCGGTATTGTCGCTCTCGGTGATCATTTTAACCATCAGATCCCGCACCGACAGCTTCGTCCCGGACCGCACCCGCCTCAAATGCCCGGACCCGCCGCGTTTGGCGTTTCTGGTGATCGTGATTTTCTCGTTCCAGTTGACCTCGCCGTTCCTGATTTTTTTCGTGACGGCGGCCATCACCGGCACCTTTACCAGACTGGCTGACGGAAACAGTTCGTCCGCGTGATAGGAAAACTCCTCGCCGGTTTTCAAATCCTTTATATAGACGCCCATGCGGCCGGGGAACCGCGCGGCCGATCTCGCCAGCCGGTCGGTCATTTCCCGCCACTTGTCGGCATTGGTCGTCCATTCCTGTTCCGAGTCAAACCCAGCCGCGTCAGCTTCCAGAGCCGCCTCATCGTCAGCGCGGCCCGCCTTGAAATCCATGCCGCCGGCAAGCAGGCAGGCGCACGCGCCGACCGCCACAAGCATTGCGAGATAAAATATTTTCTGCCTGTTCATCTGTCGCTCTCCGGTTACTCCCTGGCTTTGCGTTTGCGCGGCGCTTTCGGCTCGCCGTCCGCTTTTCTGGCGCACTGGCACCTGGAGGAAAACACCAGCTTGTCGCCGGCCTTGTCCACGTCCACCAGCACACGGCTGCCCGGCTGGATACGGCCCGACAGCATTTCCTCCGCCAGGGGATCCTCGATCCGCCGCTGGATCGCGCGCAGCAGCGGCCGCGCGCCGTAATTGGGGTCAAACCCCACCTGCACCATGTGCTTTTTCGCTTTCGGCGACAGCGTCAGCTCCAGTTCCTGCGCGCCGAGCTTGGCTTCCACTTTTTTCAGCATCAGCTCCAGGATCTTTTCCATATCCTCCGCCGTAAGCGGATGAAACACAATAATCTCGTCCACGCGGTTGATGAATTCGGGGTTGAACACCCGGCGCACTTCCTCCATCACCGTGTCCTTCATTTTCTTGTAATCGCGCGCCTCGTCTGCCTGCGCGACAAAACCAAGCGATTTGCCTTTCGAAATCAGCCGCGCGCCCACGTTCGAAGTCATGATTACGATCGCGTTTTTAAAGCTCACCTTGTGGCCCAGATTGTCAGTCAGCCGCCCTTCGTCCAGCACCTGCAGAAGGATGTTGAAGATATCCGGATGCGCCTTTTCGATTTCGTCGAGCACAACTACAGAATAGGGCCTGCGGCGGATCACTTCCGTCAGCTGCCCGCCTTCGTCATACCCCACATAGCCGGGGGGCGCGCCGATCAGGCGCGACACGGCGTGCTTTTCCATAAATTCCGACATGTCTATGCGGACCATCGCGTCCTCGTTGCCGAACAGGTATTCGGCCAGCGTGCGCGCGAGCTCGGTTTTGCCGACGCCCGTCGGCCCGAGAAACAGGAACCCGCCGATCGGCTTGTTGGGGTCCTTCAGGCCCGTGCGCGAACGGCGTATGGCCTGAGAAAGCGTTTTCACCGCCTCTTCCTGCCCGATAATGCGGCCGTGCAGCTGTTCCTCGATATGCATCAGCTTTTCGCTTTCTTTTTCGGTGATGCGGGTTACGGGAATTCCGGTCCATTTGCTGGCGACGAGCGCGATATCTTCCGTGGTGATGTCCGGTATGATTTTGGCGCGCTCCTCGCGCCAGGCCTGTTTAGCGCTTTCAAGGCTGGTGCGGAGCGTTTTCTCATGGTCGCGGGCGCGGGCCGCCTTTTCGTATTCCTGTTCGCCGATCGCGTCGTTCTTTTCCTTCACGGCCTTCTCTATTTCGGCTTCCTTGTCCTTAAAAAGCGGCGGCACCGTGGTCACCTGCAGCCGCGCGCGGGAGCCGGCTTCGTCAAGCAGATCAATCGCCTTGTCGGGCATGGCGCGGTCGGTTATATAGCGGTCGGAAATGGAAGCGGCCGCGATAATCGCCTCGCCGGTGTAATGCACTTTGTGATGCTGTTCGTAGCGCTCGCGCAGGCCGTTAAGGATTTCGATCGTTTCGTCAAGCCCCGGCGGATCCACGATAATCGGCTGGAACCGCCGCTCAAGCGCGGGATCATGCTCGATGTGTTTGCGGTACTCGTCGAACGTGGTCGCGCCGATACACTGCAGTTCCCCGCGCGCCAGCGCCGGTTTAAGCATGTTCGACGCGTCAATCGCGCCTTCTGCCGCGCCCGCGCCGATGATCGTGTGCAGTTCGTCAATAAAAACAATGATTTTTTTCTGCTCGCTGCGGATTTCTTCAAGGATGCTCTTGAGCCGCTGTTCGAATTCGCCGCGGTATTTGGTGCCGGCAACCACCGACGCCAGATCCACCGTCAGCAGCCGTTTGCCGGCCAAAGTGTCGGACACGTCGCCGCTCGCTATCCGCTGGGCCAGCCCCTCCACAATCGCGGTCTTGCCCACGCCCGGCTCGCCTATAAGCACAGGGTTGTTTTTCGTTCTCCGGCCCAGAATCTGCGCCACGCGCTCTATTTCCGTATTCCGGCCGATGACGGGATCAAGTTTGTTTTCACGGGCCTGCTGGGTCAGGTCGCGGGCGAACTCGTCAAGAGTGGGGGTCGTGCTTTTGGCTTTCTTTTTCGGATCTTTCTTCTTGATGTCGGCGTCGTCCGGCTGGGCACCCGGATTATTGGACTGCGACTGCTGCGCCCCTTCGCCAATATATTCAAGCACCGCCTCGCGTATGGTCGCGGCCGCCAGCCCGATATTTTCCAGCACCCGCGCCGCCACGCCCTCCTCCTCGCGCAGCAGGCCCAGCAGGATATGTTCGGTGCCGATATAGGAGTGGCCCATCTGCTGGGCCTCCTCCACCGCATACTCCAGCACCTTCTTGGCGCGCGGCGTGAACGGTATTTCGCCGTACTGGCTGGTGCTGTCGCCGGTGCCGACAAGCTTTTCTATCTCCATGCGCACTTTCTTGAACTCCACGCCCTGCGACACCAGCACCTGCGCCGCGATCCCTTCGCCCAGCATGACCAGCCCCAGCAGGATATGCTCGGTGCCCACATAGTCGTGGTTAAGCCGCTTGGCCTCTTCCTGCGCGATGAGTATGACTTTCTGAGCCCTGTCTGTAAATCTGGTTCCCATTATTCTGCCTCTTGCGCGGCGCCGCCGCCGGAATTTTGTTGTGATTGAAAATGGCAATCGGTATTTTCGCAATGATATTATAGTAAATGACGTATACTTTTTCCATAACATTAACAGGCGGCGCGGCGGCGCGGGCGCGGGCAGGCGGCGCGGGTATTGCCAGAAACGTCCGGCAAATGCTACAATCGGGTTAATGCTTCGCGCATACATACCAGCGCTGTCCGGCATATCCGAACGCAAAGCAAGCAGAAATTCAACTCGGCGGAACGCCGGGCGCCCGGTTGGAACCAGAACATCGGGAGAGCCTGTGTGCGACGCTTTTTATCAGGATAGTTAATGAATAATTACCCGACGCACAATAAAGGGGCAAGGCCCCCCAGAAAGAACCATCAGATCCGCATTTCGCCGATAAGGGTGGTGGACGAGAACGGAGGGATGCTCGGCATTCTGCCGGTTGACGAAGCGATCCAGATGGCCGAAAGCAAAGGGCTTGACCTGGTGGAAATCGCGCCGGAAGGCAAACCGCCTGTCTGCAAGATAATGAATTATTCAAAGCATCTCTATAACGAGGAGAAGAAGAAACGGGAAGCGCGCAAGAAACAGAAAGCGACCACGATCAAGGAAATCAAATTCCGTCCGCGGATCGCCACGCATGACCTGGAAACGAAGATGTCGCACATGGAAGCTCTTTTCCACAAATACGACAAAGTGCGCCTCACTATTGAATTTCGCGGCCGGGAAAACCAGCATAAGGATATCGGCCGGAAACTGCTGGAAGAGCTTGTTTCGCGGTACGACGACATGGCCGCGCCCGACAACGGGATCCAGATGCTGGGCAACAAGCTTTCGGTAGTGTTCAACTCAAAAATCAAGGAAGAAGACAGCGATGCCTAAAATAAGAAGCCACAGCGGAGCAAAGAAACGGTTCAGCAAAACCGCGTCCGGCAAATGGAAACACAGAAAAGCCGGGCTCAGACACCTGCTCACACCGATGTCAGCGAAACGGGGCCGCAACCTCAGACAGGCCAACGTGCTCGAGAACACCGCGTCGGAAAGCAAAGTGCTGAATCTGTACCTTCCCTATAAGTAACCGGGGAACAATGCCGGCGCTCGATACGACCGCCGGCATTCAACAGGGGCTGGACGAGGTACGGCAGACCGAAGTCCGCCCGGTCAGGCAACGGGCGCAACCGCGCCGGAGAGATCAATATGAGAATCAAATTCAGCGTACCAAGACACGCGAGAAAGAAAAAGCTCTTGAAACTTGCCAGAGGCTATTACGCCGACAAACGAACCAGGCTGAGAATGGCTATCCAGCAGCTCAACAAGTCTGGCGTGCATGCGTTCACCAGCCGCAAGGACAAGAAAGGCGATTACCGCCAGTTGTGGATCGCCCGGATCAACGCGGCGGTTCGTGAGCACGAAATGAACTATTCCCGCTTTATTAACGGAATGAAGAAAGCCGGTATCGAACTGAACCGCAAGATGCTTGCTGAAATGGCGGTAAAAGATCCCGGTTCATTCTCCCGGCTGGTTGAACTCGCCAAAAAGTCCTGAACGCGGAAGCCATTATGAACCGCGGGGACTGGGAAACAAAGTGCTCCGCCATAAGGGAGCATTACCAAAACGCAATCGGCCAGGCTGACGCACCCGACGCGCTTGAGGACATGCAGATCAGGTGTCTGGGCCGCAAAGGCGAGCTGACCGAGCTGCTTAAATCCCTGAAAGACCTTTCCCTGGAGGACAAGAAAATTCTTGGTCCTCTAGGGAATTCTTTAAAGGAGGAGCTTTCCGCGCTGTTTGACGGGCGGAAAGCCGCGTTGCTGCGCGCGGAGACGGACGCCAGGCTCGCGCGGGAAACACTGGACGTGACTCTGCCGGGCTACCCGATGCCGGACGGCAGGCTTCACCCGCTGACCGTTGCGATGCGGCGCATGGCGGAGCTGCTGGGCGGGATGGGTTTTTCGTGGGCGGAAGGCCCGCACATAGAGGACGAGTTTTATAATTTCGACGCGCTTAACACACCCGCGCACCACCCGTCGCGCGACCAGCACGACACGATTTATGTAAAAACCGGGAAAGGCCCGCGCCTGCTCATGCGCACACACACCTCGCCGATCCAGGTGCGGTATATGCGTGCGCACAAACCGCCGATCCGCGCGTTCGCTCCGGGCCGGGCGGTCCGCAACGACGCGATTGACGCAAGCCACTCGCCCGTGTTTCACCAGATCGAAGGCCTGTATGTCGATAGAAACGTCAATATGGCGGACCTGAAATTCACGCTCACAACCTTCATGCACGGATTGTTCGGGCCTGGCGCGGAGATCCGGTTCAGACCGAGTTATTTCTCGTTCGTCGAACCGGGCGTCGAGGTTGACGTCAAATGCGTATTCTGCAAACCGGGGCAGCACTGCCCGGTCTGCAAATCCACCGGCTGGCTGGAAATGCTCGGCGCGGGCATGGTGCACCCCAACGTGCTCAAAGCGGGCGGAATTGACCCGGCGCAGTGGCGCGGTTTCGCATTCGGCATGGGCATCGAGCGGCTCGCCATGCTAATGTACGGGATAGACGATATCCGCACATTCTACGAAAACGATATTCGGATGTTAAAACAGTTCTAATGCGGTTACTGCAAAGCTGGCTCAGCGATTTTATAGACATTGATCTCACACCGGACGAACTCGCCGGGAAATTCACGCTGCTCGGCATAGAAGTCGAGGCGATGGAGAAAACCGGCGCGTGCTTTACCGGCGTGCGCGTTGCGGAAATACTTAAAATTGACAAACACCCGAACGCCGACAAACTCTCGCTGGTGCTGGTCAACACCGGCGCCGGGGAGCAGACCGTGGTGTGCGGCGCGAAAAACATCGCGGTGGGCCAGAAGATCCCGCTGGCCGGCGTTGGCGCGAAACTGCCGGACGGCGAGCTGAAAAAGACAAGTATCCGGGGCGTGGAATCGTGCGGAATGATCTGCTCGGCTGGCGAACTGCAAGTTGCCGAAAGCGGCCCGGCGCACGAGCACGGCATCATGGTGCTCGACGCGGGCCTCGCGCCCGGCGCCGACGTAGCCGCCCTGTTCGGCGAGCCGGACTGCGTGTTTGAGCTGAAAATCACGCCGAACCGCCCGGAACTGCTGTCGGTGCTAGGCATCGCGCGGGAGCTGGCGGTCCAGCTTGACAAACCGCTGAAAAAACCGGCGGCGCCAAAAATCGAAGGCACGGTCCCGCCAATCCCGGTCCGGCTGGAAGACCCGGAAAGCTGCCCCCGCTACACCGCGCGGGTGCTGAAAAACCTTGAAAACCGCGCTTCGCCCGACTGGATGCAAAAACGCCTTAAAGCCCTCGACAGCAACCCGAAAAACGCGCTGGTGGATATCACCAACTACGTCCTTTACGAAACCGGCCATCCGCTCCACGCTTTTGATTTTGACAAACTGGCGGGCGGCGAACTCGCCGTGCGGCGCGCCAGACCCGGCGAGCGGCTTAATACGCTCGACGGGCGCGACGTGCCGCTTGACCCCGGCTGTCTCGTTATAGCCGACGCGGAGAAACCCGCCGCGCTGGCCGGCATCATGGGCGGGACGGAAACCGCAGTATCGGAAGAAACGCATAATATTGTTCTGGAATCGGCCTATTTCCATCCGCCGGTAATTCATATAACCGCGCGAAAATACGGGTTCCGGTCGGAATCTTCATACCGGTTCGAACGCTCGACGGATATTGAAAACGCCGTCTACGCGTCGGACCGCGCCACGGAACTTATTCTCGCATGCTGTTCGACACCGGAAACGGTGGTGTCGGAACTGGGCGACAGCTATCCCAAACCTTACGCCGGCGCGGAAGTGGGCGTCACGCCGCGCATGATCAACGATATCCTCGGCACGGAAATTGCCGACGAGGAAATCCTGCGCATTCTGCGGGCGCTTTCACCGGATATGGACACCAGCGTCACTCCGTGGATTTTCAAGGCGCCCTCGCACCGGCGCGACATCTCGCTGCCGTGCGATCTGGCGGAAGAAGTCGCCATGTACGCGGGGTACGACCGCATTCCCGTCGCGCCGCGGCCCGCCACCGTCACGATCACCGAAATTCCCGCGCAGCAGCGGCTCGCCAGCCGGTATAAGGACAAGCTGGCCGCGCTTGGCTTTTACGAAGTTTACAATTATGATTTTCTATCGGGCGCGGAACTGGCGGGCTTCGGGCTGGAGCCGGGACAGCAGCCGGAACTCGAAAATCCCCTGTCGCTCGACTGGCAGTACCTGCGCCCGTCGCTGCTGCCGGGCATAGCGCGCGCGGCAGCCTACAACGCGCGCCACAGCGCGCAGGCGGCAAACCTGTTTGAAACGGGCAAGGTATACGCAAAAACCCCGGGCAGGCCGGCTGAGAAACTTCATCTGGCGGCGTTGCTTTGCGGCACCTGGCCGCAGGGCGCGTTCTGGCGCGGCGGTGAAATAAAACCGCTGGATTTCTTTCATGTGAAAGGCATTGTTTCAAGCCTGCTTTCGGGTTTTGAGCAGGTGGATTTTTCGCCGGACGCCAGCCCGCCGGACTATATGCACCCGGGAATCTGCGCCGGCATAAAAGTAAACGGCAAGCCTGCAGGGCGGGCGGGCAGGCTTCACCCGTCGTCGCTGCGCGCGGCGGGCCTTAAAACCGGCAGCGCATGGAGCTTCGAGCTCGATCTGGACACGCTCGCCAAATGCGGCGCGGCCTCCGTAAAGGTAAAACCCGTGGCGGAATTTCCGAGCGCGTGGCGCGACATTTCCGTCGTGATTGACAAGACCGCCCCGTACTCCCGAATTGAAAAAACCGTGCGCGACGCGGCGGGCGAACACCTCCAGTCCGTAACGCTGCACGATGTTTACAACGGCGAAAACATACCGGCCGGCAGCCAGAGCGTTACTTTGCGGCTTGTATACTTCTCGCCGGAACGCACGCTGCGCGACAGCGAAGTGGAAACCTCGTTCAACGCCGTTATCGCCGCGCTGGGCTCCAAACTCAACGCGCGGCTGCGGAGCTAGATGAACACCACAAAATTCGACATTCTGGAGAAACTGGTGGCCCAGAGCGCCGCCCGGATCAGGCAGCTGGAGCGGGAGAATGAACTTCTGGCGCTGCAGGCGGACGGCCTGAATACCGAGCTGAAGAAATTCCAGAATTCGCAATCTGAAGTGCGGCGTCTGAACTCCGCGCGCGAAACAATGAAACGGAAGCTGGCGAAACTCGCCGGCCGGCTCGAAGCGGCGATCAGCGAGCAGGAGAATTCGCTCCGCACGGCCTACGGCCTGAACGGGCGGGACAGCCTCTGCGCCGGCGAACCTCCGGCGGAACCGGTCATCGCGCAGCCGCCGGATGCCGGCCCGGAGCAGCCGCCGCGGGAGCCCGGAACCAAACCGGAAAAACCCGCGCTCGCGGAGCAACAGCCGTACCAGCATCCGCAACCGGCGAACCAATCCACGCCCGCCATACCGGAACCAGCGCGCCTGCCTGCCGACGGCATCGAATCCGCGCAGGAAAACACCGCTCCAGAATCCTATGAAACGGCTCCGCAGGACACGGCCGCAAGTGTTGACCTGTCGGAACCGAACCCCGGCCAGCCGCCAGCCCCCGAACAAACCGGAACCACTGCCGCAATCCGAGCGGCCCGGCGCGCAGCCGACCCGGCGGAAGACGACCTGCCGCTTTTCCGCGCGCCCGACAGTATGCCCTGACGCTGCGCCGGGCGGACACCTCGCGCCTTTTTAACGCGGACCGGGCATACGCCGGTCCGTGTTTTCATTTGCACGCATAAAGTGTATAAAGTATGATAATAGAGAATAGAAACCACGCCAGGGTGCCGCCATGTCAGAACAGATAAACGTAGAGATAAACAAGATTTCCATTTCCGGTGTGATCCTGCCGGGCATCGAAGCGCTGGAAGCGCAGATTTACGCGCGCGACGTTACCGCCCGCATGAAAAAGCTGGAGGAAGACACCAACATCTACGACACCCTGCGCATCGCCATGCTTACGGCTATGGTGCTGGCGGCGGAACTGGCAAAAACGAAAGAGGAACTGGAACGATCCAGCCAGGCCAATCTTGTGAAGATGGACAAGATGATAAAATCCCTGTCCGACACGCTGAACGAGAAAAAACCGGGCGCGAAATAATATGGAGGAACCGCTTTTCACAAATCCGGCCGGCCCGGCCGGCCAGCCATCGGCACCGCCCGACGCGGCGCGGCAGGACGTGCCGCTGGCGGCGCGGCTCGCGCCGTCGGAACTGGATGATTTCGCCGGCCAGTCCCACATTTTCGCGCCGGGCAGTCTGCTCCGGCGGCTGATTGACACGGGCACCGTGCGCTCGGCCGTTTTTCACGGTCCGCCCGGCTGCGGCAAAACCGCGATGGCGCGGCTGATCGCCGCGCGCGCGAACGCCAGAATTTTCGAGCTCAACGCCGCCGTCGCCGGAGTGGCGGACCTGAAAAAAATACTCGACCACGCCAAAGCCGCCTTTTCCGGCGCGTTCAAACACCGCAATACCCTGCTGCTGCTCGATGAAATCCATCATTTCAACAAAACCCAGCAGGACGTGCTGCTGCCGTCGGTCGAACGCGGCGAGATAATACTGATCGGCATGACGACGGAAAACCCGTTTTATTACATCAACCGGGCGTTATTGTCGCGTTTTTCGGTATTCGAATTCAAGCCGCTGGACGAGCCGGCCCTGCGCAAGATACTGGAGCGCGCGCTGGGAAAAACCCCGGAACTGAAGATCACGCTGGAACCGGACGCGGAGTCCCATCTCCTGGCCCGCTGCGCCGGCGACGCGCGCAAACTGCTAAACGCGCTGGAAGTGGCCGCGCTTTCCACCGGGCCGGATGAATCGGGCGGGCGGCATGTAACTCTTAAAACCGCGGAGGAATCAATCCAGCAGCCGGCCCTGCGCTACGACAAAGGCGACGATGAGCATTACGACCATATTTCGGCTTTCATAAAATCCATGCGCGGCTCCGACCCCGATGCCACGGCCTACTGGCTGGCCAAAATGCTGGAAGCGGGCGAAGACCCGCGCTTTATCGCGCGGCGCATTTTCATCTGCGCCGGAGAGGACGTGGGCAACGCCGATCCCGTAGCCATCATGCTGGCCGACACGGCCTTTAAAAGCGCCGAAGTGCTCGGCATGCCCGAAGTGCGCATTCCGCTGGCGCAGGCGGCTTTATATGTGGCGTGCGCGCCGAAATCGAACGCCGCCTATCTGGCGATTGACGCGGCTCTCGCCGAGGTCCGCACCGGGCGGCTGCGCTCCGTGCCCGACAATCTTAAATCAGGCGGACGCAATAAAGGCTATGTCTATCCGCACGACTGGCCCGGCCACTACGTCAGCCAGGTTTATATGCCGGACCCGAAGACTTTTTATAACCCGACCAACGAGGGCCGCGAAAAACTTATAGCCGACCGGCTCCGGCAGCTGCGCGCGAAAAAATGAAACTGCCACTGCACGATAAAATCCTTACCGTTTCGGAACTGAACGGCATAATCAAGAACATGCTGGAGGGCACCTTTCCGGAAATGCAGGTCAGGGGCGAAATTTCCAATCTGCGCCGGGCGGCTTCAGGGCATGTGTATTTCGACCTGAAAGACCGCGACTCGCTCATTTCGGCCGTCATGTTCAAATGGTACGCCACGCAGGTGAAACCCGAGCTGAAAGACGGGCTGGAAGTAACCGTGCGGGGTGAACTGTCCTGCTACCTCAAGCAGGGACGGTACCAGCTGGCGGTCAAGACCATGGAAGGTCGCGACACCGGGGAACTGTACCGGGAATTCGAGCGGCTGAAAAAGAAACTGGCTGACGAAGGCCTGTTTGATGCGCGGAAGAAACGCCCGATTCCGCCGTTTCCGTCGCTGATCGGGGTGGTCACGTCACCCAACGGTGCCGCGCTGCGCGATATTCTCACCGTTTTGAAACGCCGCAGCGCGAATCTTGACGTGCTGATCGCGCCCGCGCTCGTGCAGGGCGAAACGGCCAAAACCACCATCGTGCAGGCGATCCGGCTGCTTAACGAAGCCGCGCCCAGGCCGGACGTGCTGCTGGTAGGCCGTGGCGGCGGCTCGATAGAGGATCTGTGGCCGTTTAACGAGGAAACCGTGGCGCGCGCCATAGCGGGTTCCGCAATTCCGGTCATTGCCTGCGTAGGCCATGAAACTGACTTTACAATCGCCGATTTCGCGGCCGACCTGCGCGCGGCAACCCCGTCAGCCGCGGCGGAACTGGTCACCTCCGATTCCGGCGAAACGCTAAGCGCGCTCCACTCCCTGCGCGGACGGCTGGTGCAGGGCTTTAAAATGACGGTCCGGCATTTCGGGAACCGGCTCTCCTCCGCGCAAACGAGCCACTATTTCAAACGCCCGCAGGCGGTATGGAGCGACCGCCTGCAGGAAACCGACCGGCTGCGGGAACTGCTGCTTTCAAACCTGAACAATCTGCTTGCGGCCCAAACGCGGCGTTATGAACTGCTGCGCGGAAAACTGTCCGCCCGGCGGCCCGAACTGCTCGTTGAAAACCGGCTGGCCGCCCTCCGCCACAAAACGCAGGCCGCGGCGGCACTGCTGGCAGGGAAACTGGCCGCGCGCGAACAGCTGGTCACACTGCACGCGGGCACGCTTTCACTGCACAGTCCGCTGCGCGCCGCGCAGGTTTTCGGCTCGGCCAACGCCGCGCTTTATGCGCGGCTGTCCGCGGCAACCGCGTCTTCGCTGCAAAACAAGGCCGCGCGCGCGCGGCTGCAGGCCGAAAAACTCGGCGCATTAAGCCCCGAGGCGGTGCTGAACCGGGGCTATTCGATCGTGCGGTCCGGCCGGACGGGCCACATCGTGTCCGACGGGGCGGCGCTTTCTTTAGGCGAGCCCGTGGCGCTGACTTTCGCCAGAGGCAAACGCGACGCCGTCATAACCGACGGCACAAAACCAGCCCGCGTCCGCGCGGGCAAAGACACCGACCAACCCTCGCTTTTCGGAGATTAATATGACCGCAAAAAAAACAAAGCAGAGTTTTGAAGAAAAACTGGCCCGGCTCGAAACGATCGTGAGCGAACTGGAAACCGACGGTTCTGGACTGGAACAGTCCATCACACTGTTTGAAGAAGGCGTAACGCTTTCGCGAGAACTGGAACAGCAGCTCACCGAAGTGAAACGCCGGGTTGAACTGATTACCCGGACCAGCTCGGGCGAACTGAAAAAAGAGCCTTTTGAAACCGACGCCAGCGCCGCCCACGAAAACGACCAGCCGACCGGAGCCTAAACCGCCATGCCCGATATCCCCGATATGCCCGAATTGCCCTCATTGCCGCAGCAGGACGGCGCAAATCCGCTGAACCCGCAGTCGCTGCCGCCGCGCGAAACGGCTCCTCCGCCGGGGCAGTTTCCACCGGTAATGACCCCGGCGCCACAGCAGCCGACTCCCGAACCGGCCCTGCCGCCCGAGCGCTTAACACAGCCGCCGGCCGGGCCTGTGGCAACACCGTCAGCCACGCCGGAACCGGCCCCCTCACCACAAACGCAGGCGACGCCGCTCCCCCAGCCGTCCATGCCGCCGCGCACTCTGCCGCCGCTGCCGCAACGCGCGGCCGATATCGCTAAACCCGGGCAACACAACGCCGAGCGGTCTGACATCCTTTTTGGCTGGGAACGGCTTGCCCCGGCTCCGCGCCATGTGCCGGGCTCGCTCGCGCAGAAAGTGCGCTATGGCGGGTTCCGCGCGGTCTTCGGGCTGGCACTGCTGCTTGCCGGCTGCGTGACGGTTTTCATCAACCTGCCGCTGGTGGATTTCCAGTCTTCAAAATTCAAGCCCGGCAACGTAACGAGCGGCAAAGGCGTGGTTTACATGGTGCAGGCATCCGGCGTGAAATACAGCGGCACGGGCATAGACAAGGTTTTCTATGTTTCCTCCGCCGAAGGCGGCGCTCCCGTCAGCGGAATATGCTATGTGCCGCGCCTGCTGCTTACAAAAAACGATCTGGTGGAAACGGAACACCTGATATCCGACCCGTCGGTAACGCGCATCAGGCGCACCCGCATGAAACCTTTGCCGCCCGGCGCGCTGTTTGCTCTGCCGGTTCCGTTAGCGCTGACAGGTCTGCTGTTTGCGCTCAGCGGACTCCTGGCGGGCGCGCGGCTTGCCCGGCTGCTCCGAACCGGGCTTTTCGCCGAAGGCACCGTTACGGAAGCCACACCCTTTATTTTAAACTTCGGCCGGCACCGGATATATAAAGTCACGCTAAGCTATGAACCGGAACCGGGCCGAAGCAAGACAATAACCGCCTGGGCGCGCACCGACCGGCCTCTTAACGAACTGGCCGCGCTGCCGGTGCTTTACGATCCGCGCGACCCCGGCGGCGCGCTCGTGCCGGGCCCGGGCGGGATAACGATAACGGACAAAGGCGGCTTTGCGCCCGCGCGGTTCGGGTTTTTTTACGCGCTCCTGGCGGTATCTGCCGCGCTGGCGATCCTGCTGCCAGCCGTTTACTGGCTGAAAAACGGGGTGGCCAGCCCGTTCGGCTCGATCTGACATGACCATCCCGCCGGCCGCGGAATTTTTCAAATTGCCGGGTTCGCCCGGCCGGGTTGACCTGCCGGACGGAAATCCTCTGCCGCAGCTTCCCGCGCCGCGCGCCATAGCGCCCGGCCTGCGCCTGAAAATGTTCGTGCAGTTCGGCGACGAATGGCTGCTGCTGCTGATCATAGCGGTACTGCTGTGGGTTTCAATCGCCATCGGGCTAACCTCCTCGCCGCTCGCGCCGCTGGCGCATATCGCCGGCATGTCCGAAACCGCGCCGGCCCGGACGGGAACCTGCATGCAGATACTGAAAATCCGGCCGGTATACTCCTGCCTGGTTTCACGCACCGGGCCGGACGGCGTATACAGGCTCTCCTCCATCAGGACGTTCACCGATTATGAGGCCGGGAATATTTCTTCCGTGCCGGTCCGGTATCTCAAATCCGCGCCGGCGATAATGGCCGACACCGACCTCGGCGCCTATACGGCGGAAATTGCCCTGTTCGCACTGGCCGCGCTGCTGCTGCCTTTCTGCGGCGTGTTCTTTTTGCTCAGACTGCCAAAAATCATCGCCGCGCTGGACCTGCTGGAAACCGGCGTTTTCGCGAGCGCGGGCTTTGAAAGCAAAAAAGGATCGCTCTACACCTACAGCTTCACCGCGCAGGACGGGCGGAAATATCCCGTAACGCGCCGCTGTGACCTGGAGAACGAAATAAACACCCGCATTCCCGCGCTGGCGGTTTACGCGCCGGGCAAACCCGAAGGCGCGCAGCTGTTCGGGATTCCGGCGTACCAGCTTCTCGTAAACGACCGCAACCAGCTTGACAGCCGGAAGGGACTGGCGCTTTTCTTTCCGGGTTTTGTGCTGTCGGTGTTTGGCGGGGCGCTGCTGCTGCTGGCCATGACATATCTCCGCGCAAAGTAGCGGCTGGCGCGTTTTTCCATGCGACTGGACAAATACCTGTTTGAAAACGGATTTTTTGAAAGCCGCGCCCGCGCGCAGGCGGCCATCGCCGCCGGCTGCGTATCCGTAAACGGCGGGGCGGAGCCGCGGCCCGACAAGAAAATCGGCCCCGCCGACAGGATAACCGTAACCGCCGGGTCCTGCCCCTACGTTTCCCGCGCGGGCCTGAAACTGAAGGCGGGCCTGACGGAGTTCAATCTCTCGCCGCATGGCAAAATCTGCCTCGACGTGGGTGCGGCGACCGGCGGATTTACCGACTGCATGCTTAAAGAAGGCGCGGCCGGGGTTTACGCGATAGATGTGGGGGCGGGCCAGCTGCATCCGTCGCTGAAAGCGCATCCGCTGGTGCATTTCATGCCGGGCACCAACGCCCGCTCGCTTGATCCCGCCCGCTTTCCCGCCAGGCCGCAGTTATGCGGGATAGACGTATCGTTCATCTCGCTGAAACTCGTGCTGGGCCCGGTAATAGAGTGCCTGGCTCCGGGCGCGGATATAATCGCGCTAATAAAGCCGCAGTTCGAGCTGTCGCGCGCGCAGCTGGTGCGCGGGATCGTAAAGGACGAAAAACTGCACGCCGGAGTAATTCTGTCGCTGCGCCGGTTCCTTAAAAAAACCCGCCCCGAAGTAAAAGATTACGCAACAGCCGTTTCGCCCGTAACCGGCGCGCACGGCAACACGGAATTTCTGTGGCACCTTAAAGCTGCTGTCTGAACCGCAGGGCGGCAAGGCTCATCGCGGCAACCGCCAGCGCGCCCAGCCCCGCCAGACTGCGCGCGACAGACTCCAGCCCGCCGCCTTTTAGCATGATGTTGCGCACGATGCTCATGAAATAATTCATCGGATCAACATAACACAGCCATTTGAATGCGGCGGGTATGTTTTCTACGGGGAACATCACGCCCGACAGCAGAATTCCCGGGAACAGGAACAAAAAACCGCCCATCATGGCCTGCTGCTGGTTCGCCGCGGCGGTGGAAATGAACACTCCCACGCTCACCGTGGCGAACACAAACACCATCGCCGAAACCGCCAGCAGCCACACCGGCCCGCGCATGGGCACGCCGAACACGAAGACGGCGGCCAGCAGCACCAGCGGCACGTTCACCAGCGTCAGCAGGAAATAAGGTATGCTTTTGCCGAGCATTATTTCCGCCGTGCTGACCGGCGCGGAAATAAGCGTTTCAAAAGTGCCGGTTTCCTTTTCCCTGGCAAGCGCCATGGCCGTAAGCATAATGCTCACCACGCACATCACGATCACCATTACGCCCGGCACAAGAAACACCGCCGATTCCATCGCCGGGTTATAAAGCACCCGCATGTCAAAATCGAACCCGGCGCGAACCGGCCCGGGCACCGGCCCCGGCAGAGCGGCCGCGGCTATCCGCCGGACATAGTTTTCAATCTGGCGGGCCTTCACGGCGTTGCTGGCGTCAATTAACAGCTGAAGCCGGGCATCTCCTTTGGCAAGCCCGTTGCCAAGCCCGTGCTGCGGAGCGACCAGCACGGCGTCCGCCCGGCCCGACTGAAGCCATAGAGTCGGATCAACGCCCTTTGTTTCCGCGGCCACGAACCAGCCGGAGGAGTAACACCGCCGCGCCAGCTGCCAGACCGCGCTGTCGCCCGGCCGGGCGAACACCGCCAGCCTGACATTCTTCACTTCGGACGACAGGGCGAACCCCAGCACCACCAGCTGAATGACCGGCACGGCAAAAATAAGCAGCCGGCTTTTCCTGTCGCGCAGCGCCTGGGCGAACTCTTTTTTTATAAATCCGGTTACGGTATTCATTCGGCGTCCTGTTCCAGATCGGTTTTAAACGACAGACCGCTGCGCACCACCAGAAACAGCGCGAGCAGGCATAACATGCCAAGCGGCACCAGCAGGTCGGCCGCGGCGGTGCCGCGCAGGTATTGCGAGCGGCTGATTTCCATAAACCAGCGCGCGGGCAGTATTCCTGTCAAATAACGGAAAAACACCGGCATGCTCTCCACCGGAAAAATAAAACCCGACAGCATCATCGGCGGCAGCAGCCCCAACACTATCGAGGCCTGCATGGCCAGCTGCTGCTGCCGGGTGACAATGGAAATCAAAAGCCCCTGGCCCAGCATCGCCACCACAAACACAAACGCCGCGAACGAGTACACCAGTCCGCTTCCGGCGAACGGAATATGAAACGCCAGCCGCGCGAACAGATACACAAAAGCCGTGGCGCCCAGCGCAAGCACAACGTAAGGCGCGAGTTTTCCGGCCACGATTTCCGCCGGATGAACCGGCGTGGACAGGAGCAGTTCCATAGAACCGTTCTCCCACTCGCGCGCCACGGTCAACGCCGTCAGCAGGGTGCATAACAGCCCGATAATCAGCACCGCCAGGCCCGGCACCACGAACCAGCTGGTGTCCAGCTCCGGATTAAACAGAAACCGCGTATGCAGTTCAACCGGTCCGGCCGGCGCGCCTCCGTAAAACCCGGCCTGCGCCGCGGCGGCGAGTCCGGCGGCGTAACTGGCCACCACGCCGGTTTTGGAATTGTCGGTTCCGTCAAGCAGCAGCTGCGCGCGCGCGGGCCGCCCGGCCGCTATGGCTTTCCCGAAACGCGGATTGATAACCAGCGCGCAGTAGGCGCGGTCATTATCCAGCCAGTAAACCGGATCTTCATGCTCCGACAGCTCGGTAATCCTGAAATATCCGGACGACGTAAAATACCGCTTCAGCTGGCGCGAAGCGGGCGTTCTGTCAAAATCCATCACCGCCACGCTGATATCACGATAGTTAAAATCAATCACGAACCCGAAAAAAACAACCAGTATCACCGGCAGCAGCGCGGCCAGCGCCAGGGTAAACGGATCGCGCAGGAGATGCTTGATCTCCTTTTTCGCTATTGAAGCCGCCCGCCGCGGCGAGAACGAATCCGTCATTTCCGTTCTCCCTCCGCGGAGCCGATAACCTTCAAAAACACGTCCTCGAGCGAAGGCTGAACCTGTTTGATCGAAACCGCCGCGCCGCTGCCGGAAAACCTCCGCCACTGCGCGAAATCGGAAACCTGCAAATGCCACTTCATGCCGTAAGGCGCGGCGTACCCGGCGCGGTTAAGCGTTTCGAGCGCGGCCGGGCCGGCGTCCCTGCGCAGAACGATCTCGTAAAGCCCGTCGGGATAACTGGCCCGCTTCAGCGCGGCGGGACTGTCGAGCGCGGCAATACGGCCGGCGTGCATCAGCGCGATCCGGCCGCACTCCTCGGCCTCGTCCATATAATGCGTGGTGACAAAAACCGTCCTGCCCGCCGCCGCCAGCGCGCGTATAAGCTTCCAGAAACCCCTGCGACTGCGGAAATGATCAAATATGCAGCGAATTCCATGTTGGCAACGCGTATTTCTTTTATGAATGATATTGCCAATCTCTGTGAATTACTGGGTGCAGACGTAAACATGGTTAGAAAGGGTATAGGTTCTGATACACGTATTGGTAATAAATTCCTTTATCCAGGTTGTGGTTACGGAGGAAGTTGTTTCCCTAAGGACGTGAAAGCGCTTATTAAAACTGCTGATCATAACGAATATGAGATGAAAGTCCTCAAAGCTGTTGAAGAAGTAAATGAACACCAAAAATCTGTCTTGTACCGTAAACTAAAAGATTATTATAAAGGAGCACTTGCAGGCAAACAAATCGCGATATGGGGGTTATCCTTTAAACCCGAGACCGATGATATGCGGGAAGCCCCTTCTTTTGTTATAATAAGGCATCTACTAAATGAAGGATGTCCTATAAAAGTATATGACCCCATTGCCATGCCCGAATGCCGCAGAATAATTGGAGATCGTGTGGTTTATTGCAATAACATGTATGAAGCTGCAGTAGGATCACATGCCTTATTGTTGATTACAGAATGGAAGGTATTTCGCTTACCCGACTGGAATCAAGTAAAAATCAGTATGTCTCATCCATTGATCTTAGACGGAAGAAATATTTACAATCGCACTGAATTAGAACAAAAAGGTAT
>JAQVSV010000009.1 GCA_028700325.1 Elusimicrobiaceae bacterium
GCTCTACATAAATCCCGGCTCTTTCCACTGGGGCCCGCCGATGCGGCTGTTCGTACCGGAGGAAATAACGGTTTTCACGCTCATAAAAAGACCCTGAAAGCAACGGCCCGCCAGAAACCTCTATCCGCATACCGCAGGACGAACGGCATAAAAAACCCGAACTCCCCGACACTTTGCTCCGACGGGTTCGCCGCCCCGGCGCATAAAGAATTCCTGAAAAAACGAAGCCCCCGGAACGGGGGCTTCGCCTGCTATGAGCCCTATCCGCCGGCGAGCTACTTCAACCGCACAAAGCCGGCGACCACTTCATTAAAAACCTTGAGGTTCTTTTCATACACGCTCCCGCCGGCGAACAAACGCAGCACATAAAACCCTTTTTTCTTCGAATCCGCCACCAGAACGTGCTTTTCGCGGATCCGGACTTCCTTTGCGTCCGGGCTGTCAGGCGGAATGAATTTTACCTGAGTGGATTCAAACGCCTTGGCGGAATATTTGCCGGCTTTTGACCTGACCGCCGGTTTTACACTATTGCCTTTTACCGTCACCGCGCCGCCGCCCATGCCTTTTATAAAACCGGGAATATCCGCGTACAGCGCGTTGCCGGGCGCGTAATAACTCACATAAATCATGGCGGGCGCAAGCCGGGTTGAATCGGGAGAAACCAATTCGGTAGAATAAACACCGAATTCCTCGTCCTCCGTAACTGCGGACAGAGTCCAGCCGGGCACGCTGGTTGAAAAATATCCGTTTTTATAGGTTTTGAATCCGGCGGTTCCGGCCAGAACAACCGCCGAGCATAAAACCGCGCCGAGAAGTTTAATCATAATAGCCGCGCCTATTCCGCCACCAAATTTTTAACGGCCCGCACCTGCTGCCGCGCAACGGCGCTTGCGCCGGTGTCATACATGTTCCGCCCTTTCAAAAACTCCGCGCGGATCCGCTCCAGCTCCGAGGTCCTGATCTGGCCGGCGACCTCCTCAAATTCCTCAAGCGAAATCCTGCTGACCACGCTCATGTCCAGTCCGGTCCGCTCAAGCTCGGCCAAATCGCCGCAGCAGAGCGCATCGCGCCGGCGCAGCTCATCATCGGCGACCGCTATAATTCTGGCAGACGCGGCGCGCATGTCCGGCAGGTTGGCGTACTCCTGCTGCGCCACCGCGCGGCGGAACTCCAGAGGGTTTTTGCTCATCGCGTCCGCC
This sequence comes from Elusimicrobiaceae bacterium, assembly GCA_028700325.1. Lineage (NCBI taxonomy): Bacteria > Pseudomonadati > Elusimicrobiota > Elusimicrobia > Elusimicrobiales > Elusimicrobiaceae > Elusimicrobiaceae bacterium. Next base: position 1,200 of record JAQVSV010000009.1, read on the forward strand.
CTGGCAAGAGTCTGGCGCGCGTAAGGAGAGGTTTCCTGCGCGGCGGTCATAAGCCGCGCGAATTCCCTGTCCGTTTTCATTTTTTCAAGGGTAAACAGCGCTTCCGCGCCGGCGCTTTCGGCTTCGTCGCTCTGCACATAGGGATCAAGCATCCTGCCGTCCGACACGGAATGCTGCATCTGGTGAGTCGCTTCATGCACCAGCACCGGCGCAACGTATTTGGAAAGGGAATCAAGCTCGGCCTGATCCGCCAGCAGCTGCGCCGTGGTTATCCCGCGCTGGTCCATATACTGCTGAACCAGCCCGGTGTTAAGCACTATCTCGCCAGTCGCGGCGGCTTCCGGCGCCACCTCATACTTGCCGTAATAGCCGTTGCCCTGCTCCATGCGCACATTTAGCGGATTGTCCCTGTAAAACGCCAGCACCTTGCCGCCCGCGGCGGTACCGCCCAATTCCCCGGCCATACGGGCATTGAGAGCCGACACGATCGCGTCATTCTGTTCCGGCGAAACGCTGCGCTCGACGTTCTGGCTGATGGCGGCATTAGTCAGCGCGGCATCGGAAAAGTCAGTAGTGGTCACACCCCTGCTGTCCGCGGAACGTCCGGCTGCGCTTTCAGCGGCACGAACTAAATCATCGAAATCCTTATTGTCGCCGCTTTTGCCGTCAAACAGCCTGTCGAGATACTGTTCACGTCTGGCTGCGGGCATTTTCGCTATTTTCGCAAGCATTCTGCTGACTTGGCTGTCTTCGTAAGTCATCGCTATTTTATCACGCAGCGCGGCCGACCGCTTGAAATTACGCAGATAATTCTGCATAAGCGGCAGATCCTCACGCCGCAAAAACCCCCAGCCCCAATGTGCCCGGAAACGATCGTAATCATAGGAACTGCCGTATTCGGCCAGTTTGACCATCTGCTCGCGCGCTATCCCCGCCAGCAAAGCGCTCCGCGCCTTCAGATCCAGCGACCGCCACCACCGCACGGAATCCGAATCATACCCCGGCGTATTGGCAAGCGATTTCCTGGCATAATCGTCCACATAAGATGAAACCGTTACCGCGCCAGCCAGATCCCGTGCGCCGGTTTCAATGCGCGAAAGCGCGTCATAGTTGCGCAACGCCACGGCAACCTTTTCACGCCGCCAGGCGGGCAGATCCGCCCGGTATCTGTCCAGCCACCGAAGCGTCTGCTCCGGCTCGGGGCCGAACCCGATCCCTTCGTGGCCAGGCGCGCCCATGTCAATGTACGGTTTGCTCGTCAACCTCGCTTCAAGCGCTTCGCTCAGCGCGGGCGTGGAAACTTTGAGCACCAGCCCGTCAACCACGGCCGTCATATCCTTTATGGCGCGCGACCGGGACACCAGCCACGCTTCCAGACCCGGCCGGCGGCTTTTCACGAAATCCAGAAACGCGCGATCCCGTGAACATTCCACGGCATAGTCGGGATCCAGCGCCTCCAGCCCTTTTATGCAGTCTGCCGCGCGCACGGCGTAATCCCGCCCGACGGACACTTCCCCCTGCGCAAAAACCGCGCCGGAAAAAAGAAACACCAGCGGAATCAGCGCAAACCGTTTCATGGCCGCCTCGCAAAATCTTTAAACATGCGCGGATTGATTGTCCACTTTATAAAATCGTCCCAGCGGCTCAGCCGCGCGAATTTAGTATCGTCGTATGACGGCCGGTATGCGGAGCGCGCCATGTATTCGCTGATCCCGGCGCCCGGGCCGGTATACGCCAGCACCGCCGAATCAAGCGCGCCAAGCGCTTTTTCCGTAGCGGCGGACACTTCCGTATTTTCTGAAAGCCGCCTGTCTTCGCTGACCAGCGTTATGTAGCTGGCAATATCCACCGACATCGGATGAGAAGCGTCGTCCGGCGCCTGATGATAGCCGTAACTCGCGACTGCCTGAAACTTGGCTTCCACGGCGGCGGAATCCGCTCCGCTTTTCATAACGGCATCGCTCCAGCTGTTCAGGGCCGAATAAAGGGCCGGCAGTTCCGAGCTCTTTATGGCCGTATGGGTTTTATTGGAGTATGCCGCGCCAAACGCGCCCACTATCACCCGGCCTAACGCTTCGGCATCCATAGCCGGGTCTGTTTTGAGCGCGGCAAGAATCCTGTCGTACGGATAGCCGCCAACAGGCTGAAGATCCTGGGAAGCGGTCACAACCTGCGCATAATCCTTCACTTCCGCCAGCACCGACAGCATCGCCATATAGCAGGCGTCAAAACCCAGCAGATCCGGGGTTTTGCCGCTGCGGGCTTTTATCTGGCGCAGGGCCCGGCCCAGTTCCCCGATCCTGATTTCGTTCATGCTCAAATCGTTTTTGCCTACGGACAGTTCCGCGCCCCTGTTGCTCCCGCCCCACAGGTCGGACCAGCCGAGCCCGTGGTTCCACAAAACAAGCGCATAGCGCCGCGCCGGATATTTAGCCATTGCCCAGGTGGCAAAATTGGCGAACGCGCTCCACGACCCCATATCCGCCTTTACGCTTTCAACCGGCCGGGACTGCAGTTCTGCGCTCCCTTTTTCTCCGCTTTTGCCTACAAGGTAGCGGTCAACCCTGTCGTTGCGCAGCAGCGTGCCGAACTGTGTCACGATGGCAACCCGGTCATCTGACCCGACCGCCTCCATCTCGCGCATGTCGTCGTATGCGGCCGGGGTCAGATCGTTCTTGCCGCTCATGAACACGATCACTGTCCAGTCCCGTACGGATTTTTGCGCCAGCGGCGGCGCAAGCAGCGCGTTCTTCACTTCCAGCTCGCAGGCTTTGCGCCCGCTTTTCCCGGCCGGCTCCGGTTTTTCCGCAAAAGCAAAGCCGCCCGCCGCGCAAACCAGCGCGGCCAGCGACAGCGATAAAAGCGGAACCCTCAACAGTTTCATAAACTCCTGCTCCGACCGGCGGTATCGTCCCTGATATATGATATTATCCCATTGTCACCGTTTTGACCAGCGCCAACAGGCCCAGACCTGTCGGGACTTTAGACCTATTTTACAGAATTGCCGGATTTCGGTTCCTGCGGAAAAATCGTCCATTCCGCACCGGACGCAGCCGGCCGGTAAAGGTACGGCCTGACCCCGGCTGACTGATAAACGAACGACGCGCCCGGCAACAGCCTCAACGCCTTTTCAGCGGCCGCCGCACCCAGCAGGAATACTACGGAAGACGGGTACGATCTGCCTATATCAGGGAAATGAGCCGTAACGCTGGATACGCCTTCAACCGGCCTGCCGGTTCGGGCATCTATGATATGGCAGTAACGGCGCCCGTTTATCTCCACAAACCGCTCAAACGCGCCGGTAGTCACCACAAAACCGCCTGTAAACGACACGGTGCCGGCCAGCCGCCCCTCGTTTTCCGGGTTCTGGATGCCGAATTTCCAGGGCTTGGAACGTTCGCCAAGAACCGCGATATCGCCGCCGAGACTGCACATCACCGCCGCGCCATTCCGCTCCGGCTCGGCAACCGCCGCCGCGCGACGCAAAGCGTATTCGCGCATGATACCGCCGAGATTTACGCTCACCCCGGCAGTAAAACGCACGGTATGGGAGGAACTGTCTAAAACAACAGCGTTAAAATCAACAAGTTCAAGCGCGTCCGCTATTTCAGAATCTGAAGGCAGCCGGTTGTGGCGGGCGCACTGCCTCCATAACTCCCACACCGGCGTAAAAGTTATATCGAACCGGCCGCCGGTCATACTGCTCAATTCAAGGCCCTTTGCAAGCAGCCCGAAAGTTTCCGGATCCACGGCAACCGGCTGAACCCCAGCCAACCCGTTTAACCGGGAGATTTCGCTTGCCGCATCGTAATAGCCGAATTTTTTCTCCAGCCGCCGCCATTCGGAAAAAACAGCCGACGAAAGGCGGACTGCGCTGCCCTCATCAGCCGCACCCGACACGCGCACCTCCGCGCGCACACCCAGAATATTATCCTCCGCAAATATCTTATCAGCGGCAGATGCGGCAGTTCCGCAAAAACCAGCCGGCCCGGAAAAACACGCTAAAAACATAAAAAGGATTTTCTTCATCATAGCCAGCACCCGTTTGCAGAGATGGTTTTATGATAGCATATTTATAAATGAACACATTTAAAAGAGCGGAAACAGGCCTGACCCCATCAGGCCTGGCGGAGGCATGGGCCTTTAGTCCCTTGCCGCATATATATCCGCCAACTAGAGTATGTAGCGATACCGCGAAAAATTATCAGCATGCAGAACGATAAAAAACAGTTGCAAAATTCAAAATAAAAATGCTACGGTGAGGTATGCTGAAAGGTTAATCCGTTTCAGCGACCTTAACAAAGGCAAAAATACGGAGGCTGGAAATGTTTAGAAAAAGCTTCGCAGTTGTAGCATCCGCGATGTTCCTGGCGACAGGCGTGTCGTTCGCCCGGGTCCCCGCGATCAGCACACTCGGTACACCTGATCAGTTTAAAGACGTCGTCGTCCCCCAGGCGAAGACGAAAGCTGCCACCTGGACCATCATGGTCTATGTCAATGCAAAAAACAACCTGGAAGAGTACGGCCTGAAGGATGTCAACGAAATGGAAATGGTCGGCTCCAATGACAAAGTCAATGTCGTAGCCGAGCTCGGCCGCATCAGAGGATACAGTTCAGTTGAAGGCAACTGGACCGGCTCGCGCAGATATCTTGTCCAGAAAGACAACGATGCTTCCAATATCACCTCCCCGGTTCTGGTGGACATGCCTAAAACCGATATGGGCGACTGGAAACACCTGGTAGATTTTGCGCAGTGGGCGAAAGCCGCTTATCCGGCGAAGAACTATATGCTCATCGTCTGGAATCACGGCGCTGGCTGGATCAAAAACAGCAAAGGAAAAGGCATTTCCTATGATGACGAAAGCGGCAACCACATGACCACGCCGCAGCTCGCGCAGGCTCTTAAGGAAATCGGCGGCCTGCAGGTTTACGGCTCCGACGCCTGCCTGATGCAGATGGCCAGCGTTGACTACGAAATCAAGGACTATGTGGATTATATCGTCGGCTCCGAAGAAACCGAACCCGGTGACGGCTATACTTATGACACGTTCCTGGCTCAGGTAAACGCATCCGACCTGTCGTCGCTGGCCGTAGGCAAAGCTGCCGTCGACGCTTACACGGATCATTACGTTTCCATCCAGCAGGGCGCCACGCAGTCGCTCGTCAAAACCGCCGCCATGCCCGGTTTCATCGCCGCGCTTGACGCGTTTGTTGACGCCACGATGGCTACAAACGATAAAACCTCCGTCAAAACCGCCCGGTCTAAAACAGTTTCTTACGCTTATTCCGACAACAAGAGCCTGAGCCATTTCGTCAACAACCTGCTCGGCATCACCACCGACGAAAAGGTAAAAACGACTGGTGCCGCCCTCGTCAAATACACCGATAATGAACTTGTTGTGCATAACCGCACCAACACCGGCACCAGCAGCTGGGACAACAAGAATTACGGTAATTCGAAAGGGCTGGCAATCTACCTGCCCAGCTACAACTTCAACGCAACTTACAAAGAACTGCAATTTGCGAAGAACTCCAAATGGGCTGACTTCATACAGTGGATTAACGCCAAAGACACCACCCCTGTTCCCGCCCAGTAATCAGGAATTGAATGTCGTCTTTCTCCCCCCCCGCCGGATAATCCGGCGGGGGGTTTTTTTCAGTTTTGCTTTCAGCCTGTACGCAACAGCAACGCCTTGTCAATTCCAAAGCATGGCGAACAAAACCAGCCCCTCCCGCAATGCGCTGTGATCCGTGGGGGTTAAAAAAAAGCTTGAAGCACTCCGCGGTTAACATCAAAACATATGACAGCCGCAAACGCAGCCGTCAATTAGCGCCGGGCATTCCGGTCCGTTGAGCTTGACGCGGCTTTTATCGGCGCCGTGTTTTTATTATGATATTGACATGCCCCGTACAAATTTTCGCATTGCAGCAGCCATTCTGCTTTGTCTGGCTGCGGGCGCGTCCGCACAATGCCGGGCGGAAGAGCGTTCCGTGCGCGATATTATTGAACAGCTGGCAATTGCGGCGGACAGGCATCAGGCAGCCGAAGTGATCGCCAGTTCCTCACAATCCGTAACAAACGCCATGTCGGTGCAGGATTTCACGACACTGTCCGAAACGGAAAAAATCGCGCAGGTTCTGCTTGTTTCCATGGATTATGACGAAGCTGAAAAGTACCGCCCGCTCATTGAAAAAGGGCTGGTGGGGCACGTTCTGCTGCAATGGGGCAATTATTCCCTGGAAGAAACCCGCGCGCTGACGGAACGGCTCGCGGCCTGGGCGGGCAAAAGCCCGCACGCCGTGCCGTTGCTCATCTACGCCGATTACGAAGGCGGCACGGTATTTACTCCGGTAACGCTGGGCCTGACGGATCTGCCTACCAACATGATGCTGGGCGCGGCAAACGATCCACGCGCCACAGAAACGCTTTTTCACCTTGCCGGGCTTGAAATGCGCCGCGCCGGCATACACATGAGTTTCGCGCCGGTGCTCGACGTAAACACCAACCCGAAAAACCCGATCATTGGAGTGCGCTCGTTCGGCTGTGATCCCGTGAGAGCGGCGGAACTGGGCGAAGCGGTGATAACGGGCCTTAAGTCGGCCGGAGTGGGCGCGGTGGCGAAACATTTCCCGGGCCATGGCGACACTGCGGTTGACTCCCATTTCGGGCTGCCGGTTATTGTGCAGCCGCAAGCCACTTTTTTTCAAACGCATCTGTTTCCTTTTCAGATAGCGGCGAATGCGGGCGTGACCGGCATCATGTCGGCCCATATCCTGTTCAAAGACATGGATGACGCAAATCCCGCCACATTCTCCCGGAAGATTCTGACCGGACTGCTGCGCGAACGGATGGAATTTAAAGGGCTTATTTATTCCGACAGCCTTGATATGCGAGGCGCGCTGAAACTGCACGGCATCGCTGAAGGCGCCGTCGCCACCATAAACGCCGGGACCGATGTGGCCATTCTGGGCAAAGGCGACGCGGAAAAAGCGCAGGCCGCGCTCGCGGAGGCCATGAACAGCCCCGAATTCAAAACGCGGCTTGAAACCGCCGCGCGCCGGGTATGGGAGCAGAAACAGCGCATGGGCCTTTTCGAAAAGGGGTTCAACGTGGATTTCAGCATAGACAAGGCCTATTCAGTTTACGCGGGCAAACTCTCGCAGCAGGCCGTTACGCTGGTGCGCGGAAAACCGGAATTCGCCGCCGACGGCTCCGGCAAAAAACTCTGCGCCCTGTTTTTCACGCCGCCCAGGTTCGGCGACAAACTGGCCTACTTCGACATGCCGTTCCTAAACGCCGGCTGGCTTGTGACGCATTACAACGCCTCCGTCACACCCACCCGCGACGATCTGGCATTCGCCGCCGACTGCGTCGCTTCGGCTGACGCCGTGGCGTTCGGCTCGTTTCAATGGGCGGCGACACCCAACACCGGTCAGATAAACGCCATTGAAAACCTCATGCCGGACAACAAACCCTGCGCGCTTGTCTCGCTCATGAGCCCGTACGACATTCCGTTTTTCAATAAAGCGAAAAATGTGCTCGCGCTTTACGGCATAAGCAGATTTTCAGCCGCCGGCGCGGCCAACATCCTGCTGGGCACGGCAAAACCCGCAGGCACAATGCCCATATCGTTTAAGCCGTTGAACTAAGGTTATGAAATCAAGATGAAATTTTCCGCCTGCGATGTTCACGGCGCGCTTTCCAGACTTCCACGGCCGCCGGAACCGCCGAGATCAGCACAATGGCGAGAATCACATAATGAAAATTCTTTTTGACCATTTCCGTACCGGCGAATTTATAACCCAGCAGCAGAAAAGAACTGGTCCACAGCAAACCGCCAATCACGTTATAAGAAGCGAACTTCAGATACGTCATTGAGCCGATCCCGGCCACAAAAGGCGCGAAAGTCCTGAAAAACGGAAGAAACCGCGCGAGTATTATGGTCTTGCCGCCGTACTTCTCGTAAAATTCATGAGCCTTGAGCAGATGCCGCTTGTCAAGCCAGCGCGACGACTCCCGCGAAAACACCTTCGGCCCGACCCATTTGCCTATCGAATAATTAACCGCGTCGCCCAGAACGGCCGCTACGCCCAGCACCACGCACAGATAGACGATATTGAGCGGGCTTCCTTCCGTAGCGGCAAGCGCGCCTACGGCGAACAGCATGGAATCACCGGGCAGAACCGGAGTGACCACCAGGCCCGTTTCGCAGAAAATTATCACGAACAGCAGCACATACAGCCATACGCCGAAAACTCCCGCCCATTCGTTAAGATAGCGGTCCAGATGCAGAAACATGTCAATGAAGTTCAGAAGAAAAGCCATCAATTGAGTATCCCCGCTATCGCGCCATTAAGAAATCCGCACAGCGAGGCCGCGATAAGGCACCGTATGCCGAGCCGGGCCACATCCTGCTTGCGGCCGGGCGCCATGCCGCTGAGCCCGCCGATCAGTATGCCGATAGAACTGACGTTGGCGAACCCGCACAACGCGTAAACCGCAACGATAGTCGAGCGCGGCGACAGCAGGTCCGGCGTGGCTTTGAGGATATTCGACAGATGCGAATAGGCCACAAATTCGTTGGCGATGAATTTCTCGCCCATGAGCTGGCCGAGTGTCACGCAGTCTTTCCATTCCACTCCCATCAGCCACGCGACCGGTGAAAAGCACCAGCCGATTATATCCTGCAGATTAAACCCGGCCGTCTGCATTCCGAAGATATGGCTGCCCAGCCACGCCGTCGCGCCGCCCAGAATGCCGTTAAACAAAGCTATAAGGCCAAGAAATGCGATCAGCATCGCGCCTACGTTGAGCGCGAGCTGAAGGCCGGTTATGGTGCCGTTGGCGGCGGCGTCCACGACATTATTGCTGGGATCTTTGTATTCTATTTTAAGCGCGCTTCTGGTTTCCGGCTCCGCCACTTCGGGTGCCATCATCTTGCTCATCACCAGAGCCGCCGGCGCGGCCATGACGCTTGCGGTCAGAATATGGCCCGCCACGTTGGGCACCACGTCCTGCAGCATGCCCACATACGCGGCAACAACACCGCCCGACATCGTGGCCATGCCCGCGACCATGACGGTAAACAGCTCGCTCTCGGTCATCCGCTCTATGAACGGGCGCACCAGAAGCGGAGCCTCGGTCTGCCCGACAAAAATATTGGCGGCCACTGTCAGCGATTCCGCGCCGGACGATTTGCAGGTGTACGTCATCACCCGCGCGATCGAAGAAACCACCATCTGCATGATCCCCAGATAATACAGCACGGCCATCAGCGCGGAAAAGAATATGATCGTTGGCAGAACCTGAAACGCGAAATAAAAACCCGACGATGAAGCGCCCAGCGAGCCGAACACGAATTCCGCTCCGGCTTTCTGGAAAGAAAGAATGAAAACAAACAGGTCGTTTATCGTTTCGAAACACCACTGGCCGGGCCGCGTTTTAAGCACCAGCAGCGCGAACACGAGCTGCAGCGCGATGCCCCAGCCGATTGTCTTCCAGTTTATATCGCGCCGGTTTTTGCACAAAGCCCACGCACCGGCCCACATTGCCACCACACCGACAACAGCGATAAAATTGAGCATAATACTCCTGAAAATTTCAGAATTGTCCGGTTTTCGCAGGAAAACCGACGCAAAAACTGATTGTATTATACCCTTTTCAGCGGCTCCGCGCGAGCATTCGAAAACCATTCCGCCGCTGTCTGACTGAACAGAAAACGCCCGCGGTTGCCGCGGGCGTTTCTATTGCGGAAAAGAGCTAGAGCCTTATCAGTTCGTAAGCCCGGCTGCCCAATCCTATTTTCTCGCCATAAGCAAGCGGCGCTTCAGGCATTGTGTTGCCGGCAAGCGCCTTGAACTTGTCCTGCCCGCAGGCGTGGCCGGCATGCAGGGCGGTATTTTGCAGGCCCGCGCTGTCACGCACAAGATCAAATGAAGCCTGATCAAGCGCCACGGGATCTTTGGATGCCAAAACGCCTATATCCGGCACGATCGGAGCGTCGCTCCAGGGCACGCAGTCGCATTCGGGAGTAATGTTTAGCAGAAAATTAAAATACGCCGCCCGGCCTTTTTGAGCAAAGGGTTTGGCCGCAGCATAGGCGTATTCAGTCAACCGTTCGGAAAATTCCCCGATATCGGTCGCCCAGTCCAGGTCTATCGCGCCTTGCGGGCAAACAGTCATGCATTCTCCGCAGCCGATGCAGAGTTCTCTGGCGATAAACGCCTTGCGCCCGCTTACCGAGATCGCTTTCTCCGGGCAGGCCTCCGCGCACAACCCGCACCCCGCGCATTTTTCAGGCACCACCTGCTGCCGCGTGGAATGCTGTTCGCGTTTGCCGGCCACGGAGGCGCATCCCATGGCCAGATTTTTAATGGAGCCGCCGAACCCCGCCATAATGTGCCCTTTAAAATGAGAAAGCACCACCAGCGCGTCGGCTTCGACGAAAGCGGACGCCACTCTGGCCTGTTTGAAATGTTTAAGGCCTATCTCGACCAGCCGCTCATCCCTGCCGAGCAGCCCGTCGGCAATAACGACAGGCGCATCCGTAACGGCGGGCCCGAACCCGTGCAGCGATGCCGTGCGGGCGTGCACAACCGCGTTTTTCCGGCTGCCGGAATACAGGGTGTTCGTGTCGGACAGAAAAGGCTGTCCGCCGCAATGTTTTACCTTGTCCACAACGGCGCGCGCGAAAACCGGATTGACGAAAAGATGTCCGCCCAGTTCGCCGAAATGCATTTTGACCGCGACCAGCCCGGCGGCGGGAATGCAGGCGGAGAAATCCGCCGCATCGAAAAGTTTCTCCAGTTTGGCCGGCATGGAATTACGCCAGCCCTGCGACCTGGCATCCGCGAAATATACTTTGCTTTTCATAATGCCTCGCTTTCAATACGACTTAATCCGGCTGCTGTTTATGACTATATTTTAGCAATTTGGCGCAGCCCGATTATCGGCCTGGCAAACCGCATGCATTGAAATCTGGAAGCCGCACCTGCGATGGGAATATGGGCAATTACGGTTCTTTCAGGATAAACAAAAAACCGCCTTCCGGCGGTTTTTAAATCGTTCGCCCCCTAGGATTTCGGCCACACCTCCGCTCCTCATCTTCACTCGTCGCGGGTCGCGGCCCCGGCTCGCGGCCGCGCTCTGCTCGGCATCGCTCCGCCTTTCGATTCTCCCGCGCACCAAGCAGTTGGTGCGCTTTACGGGGCCGGATAAACAAAAAACCGCCTTCCGGCGGTTTTTAAATCGTTCGCCCCCTAGGAGAATCGAACTCCTCTTTTCGGCTTGAAAAGCCGACGTCCTAACCGATAGACGAAGGGGGCTTCTCGAAAATGGACGCGTTCCGCTTCCATTTTCAGCTTATTCATTATATCAAAACCCTTCCCGCATTGTCCAGATTTTTAAGGTTTGCCCGCCAAACCCGACGCAATCACCATCAATATTTCTTTATCCTGGCGCCCGCGCGCAGTTTGCCGATCACCCCACCCGCGGCTTTATCAATCTCGGCCTGCTCAAGAGTCCGGCGAACTTCCTCTTTTATCACGCTGAAATCAGCCGGCTGACCGGCCCGCTTCTCTTCAACCAGAATGATATAGAAACCTCCCGGCGTTTCAATAACACCGGTATGCGCGCCGGCGGCGGTGTTTTTCACCGCGTCCGCCGCGCCGGGCGCCAGCTGCGTTACGGCGACAAATCCGAGCTCGCCGCCCGTGTCTTTTGCCGCGGGATCGGCCGACCTGTCCCGCGCCAGTTTCTCAAAATCAGCCCCGGCGTTCAGCGCGGCAAGCATATCATCAGCCTGCCGCCGGTCCGTGAAAAACATCTGCCGCAGTTTCACCGATTCCGGCGTATCAAAAGCGGCTTTATTCTCATTGAAGAATTTTTCCGCGTCAGAACCGGTAATATCAATGCCGGCAATTTTCCGGATCACCCGAACCGACAGCAACTGCCGCCCGATACCCGCGCGGATTTCGCGCTGCGTCAGATTGCGCCACTTTAACGCATTAATAAATTCCGCCTCGCCGCCGTATTGCTTTTTCATATCGGACAGGGCACCGTCAATTTCAGAATCCGCGATCTTAAGACCCAGCTTGCGCGCCTCCTGCACAAGCACGGTTTCCGTTATCATCTCATCGGTAATACCGGCGCCATAAAGCGTCCAAAGCCGTTTTTCGGCTTCCGCACGCGCGAGCTTCTCTCCGTTCACCTCGGCGATATATTTACCCGGCCCGGCGTAAACCGCCGTAGCCGATAAAAACGCCGTCATAATCAAAATTGCCCCTTTTATCATGTCAGTCCTCCTCCCACTTGTAACCCAGGCTTTCTATGGTTTTTATCTTCGAACCGTCTTCACCCAGCTTTTTCCGGAGATTTTTTATATGCGAATCTATGGTGCGGCTTGACGAATCATAATCGCGCCGCCAGACCGTTTCCATCAGATACGGCCGCGTAAGCACCCGGTCTTTCTTTTTCAAAAGCAAATGCAATAATGAAAACTCTTTAGGGGACAGCTCAACCTGCTCACCCCTGATTTTTACGGTATAGGCGGCGGTGTCGAGTTCGACTGACCCGGATTCCAGAATTTCCCCGTCAGTTCCGTCCGCCGCGGTTCTTGCGTTTCTGCGGATAAGCGCGCGCAGCCGCGCCACCAGTTCCGCCGGACTGAACGGCTTGGTAAGGTAGTCGTCGCCGCCCAGCTCAAGGCCAAGCACTTTATAGGACTCGTCGCCAACCGTAGTCAGAAATAGAATAGGCGCGGACGCCAGGTCAGTCTGCAATGCGCGGATTTTTTTGCACAGATCAAACCCGCTCATGCCCGGCAGCCGCACATCCAGCACCAGCGCGGCGGGCGCAACCTTGCCCAGCATCTGCAACGCCTGCTCCGCGGTTGTGCAGGTGACAACAGTGAACTGCTCCAGCTCCAGCCGCTCGCGCAGCCCGCGCAGCAGCGAAACCTCATCGTCAACGACCATTATTGTATGTTTCATTAATCTGACCCGCCCGCCTGCGCCACGGGAAGCGTTACCGTGAATTCCGTTCCTTTGCCCGGTTCGCTCACAAAATCAACCTTGCCGCCATGCAATTCTATGATTTTTTTCGCGATATACAAGCCCAGACCTGACCCTTTGCCCTGATGCGCCCCTTTCTGGAATTTTTCAAACAGGTATTTCCGCAATTCCGGTTCAATACCCCGGCCGGTATCCTTGACCCGGATCTGCAGCCCGGAATCAGCCTGACAGATATACACAAACACCGTTCCTGCGTCCGTATACTTAAGCGAGTTGGTTATTATATTGGACAACGCCTGTTCAAGTTTTTCACGGTCTGCAACAATATCGGAAGTGCCGGTTTCTATTATCAGGTCCAGCACAAGATTCTTCTCCTTCGCGTAAGGCCGGTTGGCCTGCACAATGCCGTCGAGCAGTTCTTCCGCGTTCACAGAGCTTAGCGAAAGCGATTCATTGCCGGACTCTATTTTGGAAACCTGCAAAATCATGTCAATCAGCCGATTCAGCCGTTCGGTATTTTCCTCTATTATAAACACCTGCTCGGGAATGCGGTTGACTTTGCCGGTCCGGTATTCTTTTATAATATTGCCGGCCGCCAGTTTGATCCCGGTTACCGGCGAACGCAAATCATGCGTAATGCCGGAAGTAAAATCGTCCTTCAGTTTTTCCAGCTCCGACAGTTTTTCAGCCATCTCGTTAAGCTCGCGGGCAATCTGGCCGAGTTCGTCGTTGCGGTTCAGGCCGATCCGGTATTTGAGATTGCCGCGCGCGATTTCTCGGGCGCCGCGCGTTATATCGTCTATCGGCCTGACGAAAAGCGATGAAATAAGCAGTATCGCTATATAAGCCGCAATCAGCACAATCGCCGAAATGCCGTATATTTTCATGCCCACCCGGCGGCGCTGCCGGTTCTGCTCCTCCAGTTCCCGGGTTTTTGAAAAGTATATGCGGGAAAGCACCTTCCCGTCGGGAAACACATTGACCGGCGTGTTGATAACAATCATCTCCGCACCTTGCGTATAAGTGTCTGACGGAGTATAGCGGCCGGAAAAAAGCCGGCGCATAAGCTCTTTTTCCGGCGGCAGAAGCGACTGCTCAAGTTTCTCGGGGCTGAGGGCGCGAAATGCTTTGCCGTCTTTAGTATAACAGGCGGCGGTAACCAGCATGCGGGAGTTATGCGTCCCGGAAAAAGACTGGTCCACGCCATACTGATGGTTCCCGTAACTGCGTTCGCAGTTGATCGCCCAGTCCTGCGCCGCCTTGGAACGGAATACTTCGGCCTGGCGAATAAACAACTCCGTTTCGCCCATATAAAACCGCACCGCTTGCGCTGAAATAACCAGCGTAATCAGCAAAAACAGCGTCATCACTATTTTCGAGCGGATTGTTTTCATGCGCTTGCAGCATCAAACCGCAAAAACAACGGGAAGGGGTGTGCTGTTTTGCACACCCCTTCCCGAACAATTAATACGCTCTCTGCAAAACAGCCGCACTGACTGTTACCGGACGCGCCTTGCATCATGACACACAAACACAACTGCTATTTGTCTATCAAAGAATCGTAATCCGTGTTGGCAACAGTGCCACCCGTGATCGTAAGCAGGCCGGTGGAATAGTTGATTGTGATTGTGTAGTTGCTATACCCGGGCGCGCCTTTTCTCATGGCGCGAGCAAATCCGTTGGCCATTTGAATGGAAAAATATTTCAGTGTGGCAAGGTTGCCGCTTAGAATATTCGAACCCGCCGTATTTTTAAACACGATATCCAGTTTGCCGAACGAAGTCGGATATGTTGCGGCGTTCGAGTAATACCGGTCTGCCGCGGCTCTTACGCTGGCAAGCGCAGAAGTCGCTTCGCCCACGCGCGCCTTTTCAACCGTCTTGAAATACTGCGGCACGGCGATAGACGCCAAAATACCGATAATCAAGATAACCACAAGCAGTTCAATCAGCGTAAAACCTTTCCTGTTTTGCGTTCTCATAAACCCTCCAGAAATTCTGCTGCGCCTTCCTGATGCTTCATACCTTATTCAAATTATACAGGCCGGATGTATTATCAGTCTGTGCTTATTGTAAAAAATATGTGAACGGTTGTAAATACTTCAGCCGCCGATTCGATGGTTTGCCGCCGTGGATGAACCCGGCATGTCATGCCCCGCCGCCCGTTCTTCTGCGCCGGAAACCGTTTTTTTCAACAACACGGCAAGGCGGATCCGCGCGTCCTCCAGCGACGGGTCCAGTTCAAGCGCCCTGGCATAAAACTTCCCGGCGGAACGATATTTGCCCTGCGTTTCGAATATCGCGCCCATTTTAGCAAACGACTCCGCTTTCATCACCGGTTCCCTGCTGGCATGCGCCAGCAGCTGCAGGGCCAGCGCCATGTTGCCTTTATCCGCTTCAATGCACGCGATTTCCGTAAGCGCCGGCGGATAACCCGGCGCGTAAAAGTAAACCTGCCGGAAAATTTTTTCGGCGGTCGCGGCATCTTTGCGGAAATAGAGTTCCCGGCCGATGCCGATGTAAACATCCAGAACTTCAAAGTATCTGGGTGTGCCGGGCCGGACCGGGCCGGCAAGTTTTAACGCCATATTAAACACGGCAAGCGCGTCCGCCGACTGTTTATGATGCAGTTCCAGCGCAAAACGCCTCAAGGTGGCAAACGAAGGATATTTCTCCACGGCGTCAGAAAACAGGGTCATGTTGTTTTTCCATGCCGCGCAACGCGCCCGCGCGGCAAAAAACAGCGTTATCACGCATAACGCCATGCAAACAGTAACGCCCGCGGCGAGCCGGATGTTTTTTTCACGCAGTTTGGCCAGCAGCCGCACCGCATAAACCGACAGCGGCAGGAACAGCCCCAGTGCGGGAATATAGGAATAGCGGTCGGCGGTTATCACCGGCCCCACCGGCACGAACTGAAGCACCGGCGCGACGGTGATCATATAAAACGCAAGCCCCGCCATGACCGCGCGGCTGCGGCGGAAAAACAGAAAAAGAAGCGCGATACAGCCCAGCACCGTAACCGGGCTGAGCCAGTATTCAAGCGGCAAAATTCCGCCGGGTTTGTCCGGAAACGGATACATTGCCGACAAGGTCACCGGACAAATCAATTTCCAGACATAAAATTTCAGGCCGTAAAACACAAACAGCACCCTGTCCGGCAGACTAAACCCTTTGGCCAGCTGATTCGCCGAATGTAAAAGGGCATAAGTCCACAGGCCGAACAGGCCCGCCAGCAGGATATAAAAAACCTTTTCCAGCGCAAGCCGCCAGGCAAAACGCCTGCCCAGCAGATAGTCATATACGAAAAGCACCGCCGGCAGCGTAAGGCCCATCGGTTTTGCCATCAGCGAAAGCCCGAAGCAAACGAGCGACAGTATATGTCCAGCCGCGCTGCCCTCCGTGACGTATTTTATATAAAAAAGCGAACTGAGCAGAAAAAACAGCGAATACAGCATATCCTTGCGTTCACTGATCCACGCGACCGACTCCACATGCAGCGGATGCACACCGAACAGCAAAGCGCATAAAAACGCCACCCGGCTATCGCCCGTCAGCAGCAGAACAAGCAGCAATACCAGCGCGGCGTTGGCCGAATGCAGAACGATATTCGTTATGTGATAGACGCGAGGCCTGAGCCCGGCATTTCTGTAATCCAGCGCGAAGCTGAGCATGGTGACCGGTTTGTAAAGCCCGTAATGCGTGCTGGCAAAAATCTTTCGCACGCCTTTGGGCGACAGATCCCGAATAAGCGGATTGCTCGCGATATACGCGGGATCGTCCAGCACAAACGCGCCTCCCGCCGACGGCCACATCGCCATCGCCGACAGAAAAACGACCGCCGCGATCAAAACTCCCTTCACCACCGCCGGGCGCATTGCAAAACCTGATGTCATGATAGCTGTCCCATTTATTGAAATTCAATATAGCTGCGAGGGCGAAACGCTCACCGTTGTTCAATCACGGCAGATCTTGGTATCGGATGAGAAGGATTTAACACATTTCCCCGCCCGTAAGCCTGCGCCGCCAGTGAAACGTTCCCGGTTTTCATATATATATCGCCCAGCTGGAAATAGGCGCCCGCGCGAAACGCGGGGTCAAGAGTCGCCTGTGCCGCCAGCGCCAGCGCCGCGCCGAAATTGCCTTTTTTCAATTCAACATCGGAAAGCGCCAGAAGCAGCGGCGCGGTTTCGGTAAATTGCAGGACGCTGCGCAAAAGTTTTTCAGCCAGCTCGGTCTTGCCCTTCAGGTACAGCACCCGGCCGAGCTGAACGTAAGTGATCGCGATGTCGGAAATATTGCAGGTGTCAAGCCGGAACGGGCCGATCAGATCAGCCGAGGTTTGCAATACTTTCTGCGCGTCGTCCATGCGCCCCACTTCCATCAGCGCCGTGCCGAACCGGTTGAGCGAAGCCGGCGCGGGGTATTTGGCGGACGCATCCGAAAAAAGCATTACGTCATTTCTCCATACCGCGCACCGCGCCCGCGCCGCAAAAATCAGCGTTATCACGCATACCGCCATGCAAACAGTAACGCCCGCGGCGAGCCGGATGTTTTTTTCACGCAGTTTGGCCAGCAGCCGCACCGCATAAACCGACAGCGGCAGGAACAGCCCCAGTGCGGGAATATAGGAATAGCGGTCGGCGGTTATCACCGGCCCCACCGGCACGAACTGAAGCACCGGCGCGACGGTGATCATATAAAACGCAAGCCCCGCCATGACCGCGCGGCTGCGGCGGAAAAACAGAAAAAGAAGCGCGATACAGCCCAGCACCGTAACCGGGCTGAGCCAGTATTCAAGCGGCAGGGAAACGCCGTTCTTTGCGGGGAACGGATACATGGCCGACAGATTCAAAGGGCACAGCAGCTTCCCGATATAGAATTCAAGCCCGTAAAAAACAAACAGTATCCGGTCGGACAGGCTGAACACCGTATTCATCTGCTTGGCCGAATCGAGCAGAAACAGGGTGAGCAGGGCGAACAGTCCGGCGATTAAAAAATAGGTGAATTTCTCCGTCACCAGCCGTCCGTCAAACCTTCTGCCCAGCAGATAATCGTAAACAAAAAGCAGGAGCGGCAGGGTAATGCCCATCGGTTTCGCCATCAGCGAAAGCCCGAAACAGACGAGTGAAACAACATACGCCGCAACGCTCCCGCCCTGAACGCGCCGGATATACAGCACCGAGCAAAGCAGGAAAAACAGCGCATAAAGCATATCCTTGCGCTCGCTTATCCACGCCACCGACTCCACATGCATCGGATGAGCGCCGAACAAAAGCGCGCACAGAAACGCCACCCAGTGATCGCCCACCAGCAACAGCACAAGCAGGAATACCAGACCGGCGTTAATCGTGTGCAGCGCGACATTCGTGGCGTGATACGGCAGCGGATTCAGCCCGGAAAAATGGTAATTAACGGCGAAACTGAGGAATGTGACCGGCTTGTACAAACCGAAATGCGATTCGGTGAATACCCGTTTTACGCCATCAGCCGACAACTCGCGCACCAGCGGATTGGTAATCACATAAGTCGAATCATCCCATACAAAGCCATTGCGGGCCGACGGCCACATGGCCGCCGCCGCCACCGCCATCGCGATTGCCGCCAAAACCAATTTAAGAACCGTATTGCGTGACATTTTTACTTTCATGGGATTACGCCGGCGCCATCGGTTTTCCCTTCCGTATCCGCCAGGCCGGACAGCGCGCCCTGCGCCAGCGGGTTTACCGCAAGAGCCGCGCGATATGCTTCAGCCGCCTTGCGATATTCGCCGGCGCGCCTGTATATATCGCCGGTCTTTGAGCAGGCTTCTGCCCTTATAGCCGGATCAGCCTGCGCCTTTCCCAGCAATTCGACGGCATATTGGTAATTGCCCTTTCCCGCCTCGATATCCGCCAGAACCAGAAAGATCATCCTCGGCGCCTGTGCCTGAGAAAGATTATAGATATTTTGCAGCATTTTTTCAGCGATGACGGCCTTGCCCTGCGCCTGAAGCACATCCGCCATATTGATATAACTTGCGATAAAATCCCGCATGGCCGGCGTTCCCGGCCGGACCGGCCCGACAGATTCCGCCGCCAGCTCAAAAGCCTTAAGCGCATCATCCAGCCTGCCTGCTGATTTCAGCACCGCGCCCAGCGCATTAAGAGTGCCGGGAGAGGGATGCTTTCTGGCGGCATCAAGAAAAAGCGTCGAATCATTTTTCCAGACCGCGCAGCGGCCTCTCGCCAAACCCGCCAGCCCCGCCACGCATAATGCCGCGCAGACAGCCGCAACCGCGGCGAGTCTGGCGTTACGCGCCCGCAGCTTTTCAAAATATTTCGCCGCATAAACAGACAACGGCAAAAACAGGCCAAGGCTCGATATATACGCATACCGGTCGGCAGTTATCGCAACGCCCGACGGGATCAGCTGAAGCGCCGGCAGCAATGCTATCACATAAAACGCCAGCCCCGCCATAACGGCCCGGTTGCGCCGGCAATATACAAAAAGCAGCGCCGCGCAGCCCAGCACCGTGACCGGGTTTAACCAGTACTCCAGCGGCAGGACATTGCCCGTTTTGAGCGGGAAAGGATACAAGGCGGACAGCCGCGCAGGATAAAGCAGCTTCCATACATAAAATTTCAGCCCGTAAAACGCAAACAGAACCCGGTCAAGCGGATCAAACCCCTGCGCAAACTGGTTCGCGGAGCGCAGCAGCGTGTAAGTCCACACCCCGAACAGAACCGCAATCGCCGCATAGGGCGTTTTTTCCAGCGCCAGCCGGCGGTTAAATGTTCTGCCAAGCAGATAATCATATATGAAAAGAATGGCGGGCAAAACGATGCCCATGGGCTTTGCGGTGAGCGAAACCCCGAAACAGACAATCGAAAAAACGGACACGGCCGCGCCTGCCCCTGCCGCCCGCTTAATATAAAGGATTGACGAGAGCAGGAAAAACAACGAATAAAGCATATCCTTGCGTTCGCTTATCCACGCGACCGATTCCACATGCATCGGATGAACCGCGAAAAGCAGCGCGCACAGAAAAGCCGCGCCGTTATCTCCCGTCAGCAGCAGGACGAGCAGAAACACCAGCGCGGAGTTAACAGCATGCAGAAAAATATTTGTAAGGTGATAGGGCGCCGGATCAAGGCCGGAGAATTTGTGATTGACCGCAAAGCTCAGTATCGTGGCGGGTTTGTACAGGCCGTAGTGCGGCTCGGTGAAAATGCGTTTAAGGCCCCCGACCGACAGATCGCGCGCAAGCGGGTTGTTGAGGATATAATGCGCGTCGTCCCACACAAAACCGTTCCGGGCCGACGGCCACATGGCTGTCGCCGCCGCCAGCATGGCTATACCCATAAACAGCAGTTTCAGGCCTGGTCCGCGCATATAAAAAACCACCTTTCAGCCCGCGCTGAAAGGTGGTGATAAAACGAAAATACGCCCGGTGCGGTTCGAACGCACGACCCCCCGCTTAAAAGGCGGATGCTCTACCACTGAGCTACGGGCGCATACAACCTGTTACCGAAAAATTATAGCAAAATTATCAGAAGTTTTCAAAATATTCGCCAAGGCCGCTCTGAAACAGCTCCGTCAGAAATCACGGGGAACATTGTTTTTCCGCGCTGCCGGCCTCCGCCCGGCACTGGCCGGCCGCTGGCCGCGCGGCGGTTTGAGCGCCTGCCGGAAAAACCGGAAAATCGGGTTTGAAACATTCCCTTAAACTTATTATAATTATCTGGCGGGATGTTGCGCCGAAAAGAGCTGTTTTCCACAATGAAAAGACGACGAACCCGGGTAACTCTCAGAGCAAAAGTGCGTACGCAGCGGAACAGACGCGTGGTTTCGTTGTTTGTTCTGTGTCTGCTTTTGGCCGGCCTGGCCTGCAAAGCGCCAAAAGCCTGGGCCACTCTGGCGCGGCTGGACGCACCGCAATGGACCAAATGGCGGTATCAGGGGCTGGACGTGCATTGCGCCGATAAAGCGACAGCGGCCGCCATACCCGCCGAAGTGCGGTTTCCGGCGGGCGTGGAGGTTTCCCTGAGGGATTGCGCGGTGCTGGAAAAATCGGTCCGGACGGCGCTGCCCGCCGTAAGCGTCGTGCGGGTATCGCGAAACTGGTTTACCAGGCGGCTGGAGATTGAAGCGGAAATGCGCGCGCCGCTGGCGCAGATACCCGATGGACGGTTTATTGATGCGGACGGCTACGTCTACACTCCGGATGCCGCCTCCGCGCCGGCGAATTTATTTCTGATAAACTCGGCCGCTCCGTCAAACGGCAGGATGGACGGCAGAACGGTAACGCTGGCTAAAGCCGTGCTGGAGAGCGCCAGCCTGTTTCCCAGCAGTCCGGTAAAGCTGGAGTGCGGGCCGGGGGAAACCGATTCCGTCGTTCTCAGGGACGGGACCCGCATAAAATGGGGCGAAGCCGGGTTTGTGCGCGAGAAAGCCATGCGGATCGCGCAGGTCTATAATAAAACCGCCGCGAAATTTCCCGCGCCGTACAATATAGACCTGTCATATTTCGAAGACGGGAAAATTCTGCTTTCGCAGGCTCCGGCCGCGCCGTCCCAGCTAGCGCAGGCCGATGGCATTTAAGGAGAACGCATGTCAAAGGAACGAGTGGTAGCCTCAATAGATCTGGGCGGCGGCCGTGTTACCTGCGTATTGGCTGCGCGCGATCCGGAAACCAACAGCCTTAACGTTCTTTCGGGCGCTTCGGCGCCCTGCAAAGGCGTCAAGGGAGGCGTGGTGGTTGACATACAGGAAACCGCAGCGGCGATCGAGCAGGTGGTGGATCAGGCGGAGCAGGCCGCCGGGGCCGAAGTAACCGCGCTGATCCACGGAGTGCGGGGCAACCATCTGGAATCGCGCAACAGCCACGGCGCGTACAACATTTCCAGATCGGACAAGGAAATAACCGCCGAAGACGTGCATTACGCGCTGGAAAACGCGAAAGCCATCTCGCTGCAGACCAACCGGGAAATTCTTCAGGTGATACCCCAGAGCTTTACGATAGACGGGCAGAAAGGCATACCCAACCCCGAAGGCATGGAAGGCTCGCTTCTTGAGGTGGATGTGCACATCATATCGGGATCAAATTCTCATCTCAACAATCTGCTGAAAGCCGTTTCCAAAGCCGGTTTCGAAGCGGAGGACACTTTTGCCAGCATCGTGCCGCTGTGCGAAGCGGTGCTTACGGACGAGGAGAAAGAGCTTGGCGCCGTGCTGGTGGATTTCGGTTCGGAAAGCACTTCCGTGGCAGTCTATATAAACGGCTCCGTGCGCTACACCAGGGAACTGCCCTACGGCAGCGATCTGATAACATCGGACATTGCGTGGGGCCTGCACACTTCGCGCGAAATAGCGCGCACGGTGAAAGAGAAATACGCCGTGGCCTGCGAGGGCCATCTGGTGGAGGACGAGGTGATCCCGGTGTCGCTGCCTGACCGGGCCGACACCAAGGAAATCAAAGCCACCGACCTGCTTGACATAGTCAAGCCGCGGGTGGAGGAACTGCTGGAACTGGTGCGGGCGGAAGTGGTTGCCTCCAATCAGGGCGATTTCATCAGAATGGCCGTGCTGACCGGCGGAGGCTCGCTGCTGCGCGGCATTGACGACCTGACCGCGCAGATTCTGGGCGTGAGCGAAGTGCGGGTGGCGGGCGTAAAACGCAATCTCGTCGTCTGCGACGACGAGGAGTTTTTCGGCCCGGCCTACAGCACCGCCGTCGCGCTGGTGCTGTACCCGGAACTGCGCCCTGCCTGCGGGATTGCTTCGGGCGAACCGAAAAAAACGGGATCCATAAGCAGGCTCCTGGACGTTTTCAAAAATCTGGATGTATTCGGCGGAAACTAGTAACGGAGCGGTATGACAGAAACCGGCAATATATTTGAATTCCAGCGCAAAACCGCGAAAATCAAGGTGGTGGGGGTGGGCGGGGGCGGCGGCAACGCGGTCAACCGCATGGTGGAGGCAAAAATCAGCGCCGTGGATTTCGTGGCGTTAAACACCGACTCGCAGGATCTGCGCAGAAATCTTGCGCCTTACCGGGTGCAGATGGGCGAAAACCTGACAAAAGGGCTGGGGGTCGGCGGGGATCCGGAAAAGGGCCGCAAAGCGGCCGAGGAATCAGCCGAGCAGATCCGGCAGGTGGTCCGCGGGGTTGACCTGCTGTTCGTTACCGCCGGGATGGGCGGCGGCACAGGCACAGGCGCCGCGCCGGTCGTGGCGAAAGTGGCGCGCGAGGAATGCGGGGAAGACATTCTCATCATCGGGGTGGTGACCCGCCCCTTCCAGTTTGAAGGCAACACCCGTGCCCAGCAGGCCGAAAGCGGGATCCGCGAGATCCGCAAATATGTGGATTCGCTGCTGGTCATTCCGAACGAACGGCTGTTTTCCATAATAGACAAGCACACGTCCGACTCGGACGCCTACCGTATGGCCGACGAGGTGCTGCGGCAGGCCATACAGGGCATCACCGATATCATCACCCGGGCGGGGCAGGTGAACGTTGATTTCAACGATGTGAAACGGGTGATGGCTAATTCCGGGCCGGCGCTTATAGGGATAGGCGAAAAAAGCGGCGAGGGCAAACATCTGGCGGCTGCCCGGGAAGCCGTGAAATCGCCGCTGCTGGAAAACGCGGAGCTGGACGGCGCGCGCGGGCTGATAGTGCATTTTCTGTCGCGCAAAGGCGATCTGACCCTTATGGAACAGCGCGAAGCGGTTGATTTCATCCGCGAAACCGCAAGCAAGGACGTGGTGCTTATTTACGGCACCGCGTACGATGAGTCTGTGCAGGAAGATTCTCTGAGGATAACCGTGATCGCGACGGGTTTTTCAAACGATCTCACGACCCGCAAGGTAAGCGCGCGCAAGGTGTTGCGCCAGGCCTCGCCGGAGCGGGGCGGCGCGCTGCCGGGCGGGCCGGGCGCACAGAAAGAGGAGCCGGTGCGCGATGAAATGCTGGTGCCGGCTTTTTTGCGCAGAGGCAAGAAGAAAGGTTTTTTCTGATGCGGGGCTGAAAACGCCGGACAAACAACCAGACTCAGGGGAGAGCATCATATGGCCGTTGACTTGAGCGTACTTTTGAAAACGATGGTGGAACACAAGGCGAGCGATCTGCACATAAGGAGCGACAATCCCGCCTATATCCGCATCAACGGCGACGTAAAGCCGCTGGAAGGCAGCCGCATGACGGCGGCGGAAGTGGAAGCGGTGGCGGAGGCCTGCATGGACTCCCGCACCCGCCGGATTTTCGCGGAACAGCTGCAGGTTGACTTTTCCATAGACGGCAAAACTTACGGGCGGTTCCGCTTCAACGTATTCCGGCAGCGCTCGAAAATCAACATTTCCGTGCGGCACATACCCAACAAGATCCCCACGATGGAATCGCTGAACCTGCCGGCGGAAGTGTTTAAAAAAATCGCCGAAAAGGAACGCGGGCTGGTGCTCGTGACCGGCATAACGGGCTCGGGAAAATCCTCGACGCTGGCCTCCATGATAGACCATATCAACGGCTCGATGGAGAAACACATCATCACGATAGAAGACCCGATCGAATATGTGCACGTTGACAAAAAAAGCATCCTCAGCCAGCGGGAAATAGGGGCCGACGCGACCGATTTCGTAACCGCGCTGACCGCCTCCATGCGGCAGGATCCGGATGTTATTCTGCTGGGCGAAATGCGCGACCTGGAAACCATGCACGCCGCGATAACGGCGGCGGAAACGGGTCATCTGGTTTTCGCCACGGTGCATACGCTGAACGCGACGCAGACGCTGTCACGAATCGTTGATATGTTTCCGCCCCATCAGCAGACCCAGATTCGGCTGCAGCTGGCGGACACGCTGGTGGCGATCATCTCCCAGCGGCTGCTGGCGGCCAGACAGGGCGGCCGGATTCCTGCGATAGAGGTGCTGGTGAAAACTCCGCACATCCAGAAGCTTGTGGAGGAAAACAAGCTGAGCGATATCACGATGGCTATCCAGAAAGGCGCTTATTACGGCATGAAAACTTTCAACCAGTCCATGGTGGAGCTGCATCAGCAGGGGCTGGTTGACCTGAACGAAATTCTGGCGGCCGCTTCCAATCCCGATGATGTCATGCTGTCGGTGCGGGGCATTGAAGCCGACGTCAACTCGACCAAGTAGCGCAACTTATTAAGTCCGGGAGCGGGTATGTTCGCAGAAGGCTATATCGGAGTGGCAGGCACGATCGGGGTAGGCAAATCAACGCTGACGAAACAGCTGGCCGAAGCGCTGAATTTCGAACCGGTAATGGAGGAGGTTAGCGGAAACCCGTACCTTTCCCATTTTTATAACGACATGGCCGCCTACGGCACCATGATGCAGGTATGGCTGCTAAACCACCGGTTCCGCCAGCACCGCGAATTCGTGACCCGGATAAGCCTCGGCAAAATCCGCGGAGTGGTGCAGGACCGGACCATCTGGGAAGACACCATTTTCGCCCGCATGCTCAACCAGCGGCCGGACAAGATCATAAGCGATCTCGACTACAACACCTATCTTGATCTGTTCGACAACATGGTACTGCGCGAACTGGTTTTTCCGCAGCTCATGATATATCTCGACTGCCGGCCGGAAACGGCGTTTGAGCGCATCAAAATGCGCGCGCGCAACATAGAAACCGGCATTTCGCTTGAATACCTGCGCGCGCTGGACTCCAATTACCGCCAGTTCATTGACGAGATGGAAGGCGCGGGCGTGCGGATCCTGCGGGTCAACTGGGAGGAATTTCTGCCGATTGGCGAAGTGGCGCGGCTGGTGCATGAATATTCGCTGAAGCCTTCAAATTTCACGAAATGGGTCCGGCCGCTGCGGCGGCTTAAAACCGGGTGCGCGGCGGACGACGCGCCTCAGGCGGATCCGGTAAAGGCAAAGTAACCCGTGGCGCGGAAAAACGGACTGGTGATAGCGGTGGACGGACCGGCCGGCGTGGGCAAATCCACGGTCTGCCGGATTGTCGCCGAACGGCTGGGGTACGGGTTCATCAACACCGGGGAGATGTACCGCGCGCTGGCATGGAAAGCCCTGTCGCTCGGCATGGATCCGGAGGACGAAGCCGCCGTAAGCGCGCTGCCCGGCCGGCTCCAATGGGAATTCCGGCGTATTGACGGCAGCACAATAAAAACTTTTCTGGACGGCGAACTGATGGACAGCCGGATCCTCACCGAAACGGTCAGCAGGACCTCAAGCGGCATAGCCAGATATCCGGGCGTGCGGGAGTTCATGAAAAAACTTCAGCGCGAACTGGGCCGGGAAGGCGCGATCCTTATGGAAGGGCGAGACATCGGCACCGCGGTTTTTCCCGACGCGGAGCTGAAAATTTATCTGGATGCGGCGCCGCAGGCGCGCGCGCGCCGCCGCTGCGAACAGCTTGTCCGCGCCGGGATAAGCGCCAGCTACGCTGACATTCTCGCCGGCATCATCGCGCGCGACAGTAACGACAAGGGCCGGAAATTCGCGCCCCTGAAACAGGCGGAGGACGGCGTCGTTGTTGACACCACCGACAGAAATATCGGGCAGGTTGTTGACGAGATATTGACGCTGGTTAAGCAACGGTGATCGCAGATTTGATAAGATTGGGAGGACGGCTCGTTTTAGGCGGGCTGTACCGGCTCAAAACCGACGGGCTTGAAAACATTCCGCAAACGGGTTCCGTGATAATCGCGTGCAACCATTTTTCGGACGCGGATCCCGTAGCGCTTGACATTACGGTTCTGCGCGTAAGGCCGCCGCGGTTTGTGGCGAAAAAAGAGCTGTTTTCCGTGCCGTTGCTGGGCCGCGCGCTCCGGCAGGTTCGGGCCATACCGGTTGACCGCTATAATCCTGACGGCGATCTGAACGCGCTGCGCAGCACTATTAACGGGCTGGCCAAAGGCGATTGCATGATAATCTTCCCGCAGGGAACGCGCTCGAAAAACGGCAGAATCGCCGAGCCGAAAAGCGGGGTGGGCTTTATCGCCTGCCGCAGCGGCGCGCAGGTAGTGCCGGCCCGGATAAGAGGCACGGAGCGGTTTCCGCATCCGGCACGGCTGAGCCTGATGTTCGGCGAACCGTACAGCTGGAACCGGTTCACGCAGGAAACCCGTATCACCGACAAGAAGGAAAGCTATAAGGAATTTTCCCGAAAACTAATGGAAAAGATAGAAAAATTATAACGGAGGCAACGCGTCGCGCCCACGGCGGAACCGTGCGGCACGGCGCAAGAGAGCTATGACGACAACAACCAGTAATCAGGAAGAAAGCCATACAAACCCTGTAGAGGCGCTTACCGCTCAGGAAAACATGACGATGGAGGATCTTTTCGCGGAACAGGACGAATTCCGCAAGCATCTGTCGGGCAGGGAAATTGTAAAGGTGAAAGTGGTGCAGGTGGATAAGGACTTTGTGCTGGTGGACATCGGCGAGAAAAAAGAGGGCATAATTCCGGTGTCGGATTTTCAGGGTCCTAAAAATCTGCCGGCGGTCGGCTCTGAAGTGTCGGCGATTCTGGACAAGCGCGGCGGCGAAGACCGCCATGCGGTGCTTTCGCACCGGCGCGCGGCGGAAGCGCAGGGCTGGGTGCAGTGCGAAGAGGCGTTTAACGCAAAAGCCCGCGTGAAAGGAACAATCGCGCAGGCGGTAAAAGGCGGCTACATCGTCGAGGTTTTCGGGATACGGGGCTTCATGCCGCTGTCGCTTTCCGAGATGCATCCCGCCTACAAGCATCACCTGCCGGAGAGCGCGAAAATCCGGTGCCAGATTATCGAATTTGCGAAGGAAAAAAACCGGCTCATCGTATCGCGCAAGAGCGTGCTGGAAGAAGACGAAAAATCGCGCAGGGGCGACGTGCTTTCCGAAATCAAGGAAGGCGACGTGCTGCGCGTTGTCGTGTCGAAAACCTCCAAGGACACCGTGTTCCTCCGTTTCCACGGGATTGAAGGGTTTGTAGCCTACGACAATGTGGCGTGGAAAGACGCGGAAGCCGCCATCGAAAAATACCGGCGCGGCCAGCGCCTGCGCGCAAAACTGCTGAAGCTGGACGCGGCAACGCCCCGCCTCGAATTCGGGCTGAAACAGCTGTATCCCAACCCCGCCGACATCCTGCGCCGGAAATACGCGCCCAGAACGACGGTGAAATGCAAAGTGCTGGAAATTAATGACGAGGGGATCCGGGTTTCCATCGCGCCGGACGTGGAAGGTTTTGTTTCGATCGAGGATTACACGGCGGACAGCGAACCCGCGGTCGGCGACAATATCTCGGCGGTCGTAGTGGGCGTGAACTACAAGACTTACCGGGTCACGCTGTCGGTCAAACGCTACGAAACCATGCAGAACCGCAAAATTGTGCAGCAGTACCTTAAGGAAGCTCCGCCGTTAACGCTGGGCGACCTGCTGAAAAGCAACGAGAACAATAAAAAGAAATAAGCGCCGTTCATTTCCGGTCAAAAGCCCCGTCCGCAAGGACGGGGCTTTTTCATGTGCTTCCCCGGCTGCGCCGCATGGGGCCTGCCGGCAAATATGTGAATTAATGGCTTAATGGACAAAATTGTGCATAATACCGCCCGAGAAATGATTTAATGCATTTCGTGTTGGTTTTTCAAGAGGGATC
Source organism: Elusimicrobiaceae bacterium (assembly GCA_028700325.1). Lineage (NCBI taxonomy): Bacteria > Pseudomonadati > Elusimicrobiota > Elusimicrobia > Elusimicrobiales > Elusimicrobiaceae > Elusimicrobiaceae bacterium. The sequence goes on from JAQVSV010000009.1 coordinate 29,814, forward strand.
TCTACGAAGCCCCCCCCCCTTAGTATTTTGCCTTGCCTGCAAACACCGGGGATCTAAAAGCGGAATTCAAACTCCCCGGCCACGCCTCTGGATATCTGCCGCTGCCTGCCGGTAACCCGGCGCGCAGTGGAAAAAACAAAACGCGCGCTTGCGCGCGCATTTGAAAATCAGCGGTTTGCCCCACGGTACGGGTTCAAAAACGCGGACGGGGCGAGCAGGTAAGCAGAATCAGCGGATTATATAATCCGGTTTTTTCCAGGAACCGGCGGCCTGTCCTTTAAAAAACAGTTCACGGCTTATCTGCAACATTGCCCGTGCATACCGGGCCAGGCGAGCCTGCTCGCCGGGGTCCGTGGCGGGCGCGCCGTTTAAATAAAACAGGTAACCCTGCCCGCCGGAAATGGTTTCGCGATAAAAATACCTGTCCGTAATAACCCCGAAATACGGATCCTCCAGCACATAAGCCATGCCGTTGCCCGCGAAAAACGGCGTGCCGAAAAACGGCGTGCCGGCGCTGGTCGTGCTGGCCCCGCACAACCCCAGCACGCTCATTGGCAGGTTAAGCTGCGAAAACACACGTTCCTCGCGGCCCGGCTTTTGAAGCAGCGGCGACCATACAAGCAGCGGAATATGGAACCTGTCCCGCACAAACCGTTCTTCATAAGTGGCGTGATCGGCGGTGATAATAAAAACGGTGTTGTTGAAATACGGCTCGCTTCGGGCCTGTTCGATGAATTTGCCCAGCGCATAGTCCGAATAATACATCGTGCGCAATTCTTTGGGCAGATCGGGCCGCGCCGTGTAGGCGGGCGGCAGCGTGAAAGGGCCGTGATTGGTAAGCGTCATCACTTCGGCGAAAAACGGAGTTTTTGCGCCGGACAATATGCGGTTTACGTTAAAAAACAGATCCTCGTCATACACGCCTATGGGGTTATGCGCGGCGACATCCGTAAAATCGGAAAAATCGTAGAATTTTTCAAATCCGGCCTTGAGAAAGAACCCGCTCATATCCTCGAAATGCCGGTCCCCTCCGTAAAAAAACAGCGTGGCATAGCCTTCCTTCAGCAAATACTGCGCGACGGACGGCATCGCCTGCTGCGCCTGAATCTTCTTTGTAAGGTTCACGCCCGGCAGCGGCGGATACGAGTTCAGCGCGCTTAACAGCGCGCGCGAAGTGCGTGTGGCATTGCCGTAGAAATTGGTGAACAGCAACCCGGTTCCGGCCAAGCGGTCGAAATTGGGGGTAAGGCTTTGCTTTGCGCCCACCGCGCCGCAGTATTTGCCGGCGAAACTTTCCATCGTCACAAGCACCACGTTAGGGCGGCCGGAGGACCCGGGAAGAAGCCGCGCGGGCGGGGCGTTCCAGTCCGACCCGGAACGCAGAATTTCCAGCGCCTCGCCGTCGGCATAATACCTGGCGGAAGAAACGGTCCTGCCTTTTTCCTCCTCGTAAATCTGCCAGCATTGAAACAGGTTGTACGGCCCGTTTAGCGCCAGCTGGTTTATGATGTTATGACTGCTGAAAAAAGCCGCCCCCCAGTTAATCGGCCGGCGCTGGAACCCGCCCCGGATAAATAACACCGTCAGGCCGGCCGCCAGCGCAAGCGAGGCCGCTTTCGCGCCGGCTCCCTGCGCCCTGAACGCGAATATTTTCCCATCAAGCCGCAAGGTGGCGTAAACCGCCGCGCCCATCGCCAGCAGAATAAGCGGCAGCACCACCCACAGGTTCACTATGCCCGACATCGTGACCGCAAGCTCTTTCGGGTTGGCGAAATACTCGAAGAACAGATGGTTGAGCCTGGAGGAATAGTTTGAATAGAACGGAAACTCCACAATCCATAACCCCAGCAGCACGGCATTAAACAGGCCGAACCAGAGGTCCGCGCAGGCGCGCACCGCTTTGCCGGGCGCGTTAAAAGCCGAAAGCAAAGCCAGCAGAACATAAACCGGCAGAGCAAACGTGGCCGCGAGCGACAGATCGAGCCGCCCGCCCTGAAAAAACGCATACAGCACTTCCCGCGCCGCCAGTCCAGAATTACCGAACACGAACAGAAACACCAGCCGGGTCAGCCCGAAATAAAACAGATAGACCGCGCATAAAACTGCGAAATTAAAAAGGATCGTCCCTTTTGAAAACAGTTTTGCGCGGGCATTATCAGTCGTCATAAGTATCCGTTTTTCCGATATCGTTCGAACCGCTCAGCCGCACAAACCGCACGGCGAGAGCGAGCCCGGCGACAATTACCAGCCCTTCAATCCCGGAGATTACCATCACGATCCGGCCCGCGCCGGCGCCATCCAGCCCGCAGAACCCCGCGCCGAACAGAACCAGCGCCTTGAAAACCAGATCGGCGCCCAGGATCAGTTTAAAAACATTGCGCGAAACCGCCAGACAGTATACTCCCGCGCAGCCCGTGAGCGCGGCGGCCATCCAGACAATATGCGCCGTCATTTTCCGTCCCCCTGCTGACCCGGTCTTGAACCGACCAGCAAAGCCAGCGCGACCGAAACCGCCGCCGCACCGCACAAAATAACCAGCCCGCTTAAAACCGGCAGAGCGGCGCTTTCGCCGGCCGAGGAAGACGCCGGCGCGCTCCGGGTGAAAATTTCGAAAACCGACCGCTTCATGATAAACACGATAACCAGACAAACCAGCGCCGGCATCAGCGCGGAAAATCTGCGCGCCGGCTCGCGGAACAAAGTTTTGACCCCAAACCCTTTCTGCACATAATGGAATGCCGCGGCTGGCAAAACGCAGGAAAACACCAGCACACACAGCCCGGCCAGCGGCCCTCCCAGCGCAAAAGCCACGCCCGCCACAAGAAGCCCGGCTCCGCCGAGCAGGAAAGCTGGCCGCTCGCCGCGCGCGTCGCCGGCGACCACCGCCGCCGCCAGCGCTTCAAACGCGCAGAAAAAAACAAGCAGCGCCATCATATAAACACCTTCGCGCCGGGTTCCAGCAGCTGTGTGAAAATATAAGGGAAACAAAGCCCCGCCAGCACCAGCAGCAGCGATAACAGCACGGTGGGCACCAGAAACCCGCCGGCAGGCTCGGTTACATTGTCCAGCGGGATCGGCACGCGGCCGTGGAAAATTTTCCGGTATGAGGAAAGCGTGTAGACAAAAGTAAGCAGAACTCCGAACGCCGCGCCCGCGGCGAACAGGGGATGATCAGTCTTCCACAGCGAAAAAATTATCACGAACTGGCCCCAGAACCCGGCCAGCGGCGGCAGGCCCGCCATGGAAAGCGCGGACACCAGCGTAGTGCCCGCCGTCCAGGGCATGCGGCGGCGCAGGCCGCCCATATCGGCGATATCATGAACGCCGGTCTGCCTTTCAAGTATCGAGGAATTGAGATAAAGCACCGTTTCCGCCGCGGTTTCCGATACCAGCTGAAACACGGCGCCCGCAATCGCGAGCGGAGTGCCGAGCCCCGCGGCGATAAGCACATAACCCGCCTGACTGATCCCGGCGTAAGTCAGCAGATGCTTCAGGTCCTGTTTGGTAAAAGCCAGAAACGCCGCCGCGATAAGCGAAAACACGCCAAACAGCATCAGCGCGCGGGCGGCGGGCGCATAGACGAAAGCGGGCAGCACAAGCATGATTTTAAGCACCGCGTAAATCCCGGCCGTGCGGATGCCCGCGCAGGCCAAAACGGCGCTGCGCGCGCCGCGCGCCGTTGAATACAGTTCCGGCAGATCACCATGAAACGGCATTATTCCGGCCTTTACGGCATACCCGCATAACACAAGCGCTGCCGCGATGCGCATACCCAGACTTCCGCCGCCGACCGCGGCCAGCTGTGAAAACGACGTGCCGCCGGCGCAGTACGCGGCCAGCGCGCTGCCCGCCCCCGCCGCGGCCGCGCCGACAATGGAAAACGAATAGGTTTTAAGGGCGGCCCCGGCGCTGCGGGGCGTATCGTCAAGCGAAGCCAGCAGGCAGGTCAGAAGCGAAACCGTTTCGGTGAAAACAAACAGCGCAAGCAAATCCTCCGACGCCGCCGCACCCGACATGGCCGCCACAACCCCCAGCACCAGCGCGAAATAAAACCGCCGGCGCGTGGTGGGCGGCTCGTCATAACAGGCGAAAAACACGGCGGCAAACCCGGTGAGGTAAACGCTCAGGATCATCAGGAACGACAGGGTTTCGCTCGCGGTAACGCTTACCGGCGAAACGTTGAGCCTACCGGCAAACAGCACAATCGCCCGATAGACAGGGAGCTGAAACAACGCCGACAGCAACCCCGCGCCCAGCACGGCGCAGGTAATCGGGCCGGCCAGCCTGGGCCGGTACCTGCCGAGAAACAGCACCGTAAGCGCGCAAACCGCCGGAACCAGCAGATACATGTAAAGACTCATTTGGCGCCTTCCATGATCGCAATGATCAGAAACACCGCCATGCCGGCAAGCAGATACGAAAAGCGCCGCTCATATTGCCCGCGATTAAGCCGCGACATGACAACAGCAACCAGCTCCGTGCAATAGGCAGGCACGGCGCCTGTTAAAAAACCCGCAAGCCGGTCCGCAGAAGACAGCAGTCTGCCGACCGAAAACAGCACATGCATCACGCCCGGATACAGATAAAAACTCTCATTGCCCGCCATATTGATCACCCGGTTCCAGCGCGGATTGGAAGAAATGCTCCCGTACAGCCCCAGATAGGGTTTTTCTCCGGCTGACCGGCCCGCCTTGTAACCGCACCAGCACGCCAGCAGCGAACAGCCCGTAACGATGGCAACGCGCCAGATTACCGCCTCGTTCCCGCCGCCAAAAACGCTAAGCTCCGGCAGAAGAAACCTGACCGCGACAGGCACCCCCAGCCAGAGTCCCGCAAGCGCGGCGCAAGCCAGCGCGAACACCCCTTTCACCGCTGCGGCGGTGTGCGGAAGCTGCGCCCCACCGCCTTCAGCTGCGGGCTTTGACATGCTGAAAAACACTTTGACAACGGAGGCAAACCCCAACGCCTGTCCCGCCATGACAGCCAGCGCGACTGGCGCGAAATACACCGGCATTCCCGCAATGATCAAAGAGGCCGGATAAAACAGGGCGAAAGGCACAAGCCCCGAAACGGAAATTCCGCCCGCCGCGAAAATGACCGCAGCAAACGGCTGCGCCTTGAACGCGCCCGCTGCGCTGGCGCAATCGGTGACCGATCCGCTTTTTTCGAGCTCTGCGGCCGCCAGCAGCATGGCAGCCGAACCCGCCGCCACAACCATCGCGGCGGCCGCGCATGAAAAACGGAACCCGGCCGCGTCCCCTGCGCAAGAAAGCGCGATCAGGGCCGCGCCGCAAGCCGACACATGAAAAGCGATCTTTTTCACGCGCGTTTCGAAAAACGCCGCGCCGCCGCACAGCAAAACAGCGCCGGCGCAAACAATGCCCACAACTCCGCCCTGAACCGCCGAAAGAGGCACTTCGTCGCTGAACGCCTTGAGCATGAGCACGGCGGCGGCTATTTTATCCCACACGCCGAAACATAACGCCGGCCCGGCCGGCGGCAGATACTGAGCCGCTTCATGCGCCCAGCCGTTAAACGGAAAAATTCCGGCTTTAATCAAAACCGCCGTCAGCATCAGGCCCGGCGCTACAAGCTGGGCGCGCGCGGCATAAACTTCGGTCCAGCCGTAAATCAGCATGTCGGCGGTGGCGTTGCTCGACATCAGCAGGCCCGCGCCGGCGAGCAGCCCGGCGAACGAATGAACCAGAATCAGGCGCAGGCCGGCGGCCTGGGCCGGCACGCTTGCGTCGCGCACGGTCAGCAGAAAATAATTCACCCCGGACAACAGCCACGCAAGAGTAAATGTGGCCGGATTGCCGGCCATTATCAATATGGCCGACAACGACAGCCCGGCCAGCAGCCCGGAAGTGGCAATCCCGTCCCGCCGGCCGCCGCAGGTTGCCGCATGGTACAGCAGCGGCGGCAGCGACAGCGCATACAAAAGGAACAGGAACAGCCATCGCGAAAGCGTCAGCCGCAGCTTGAACTCGAAGGCGCCGGTCCACGGCACGCTCAGCACCACGCCTTCCCCCACAAACATCGCCATAAGAAACAGGCAGGCGGCGGCCGCCATGGCAGGCAGCGCGTTTTTCAGGCGCGGCATCTGCCGCACCGGCGCGAACGCCAGCACAAGCGGCAGCAGCACAGGCAGCAGCAGATTAAACGCATTCATCCTGTCACCACGCTCACCATCACCCTGATAAATTCGGCCGGATAATATGCCAGCACTCCGAAAACCAGCGCTGTCGCGCCGGCGATCACGGCGCCGGAAAAAACACAGGGCTGCGCCTCCACAGCGGGCAGCCGCACCGGCCCGGTAAAAAACACCGAATAAAACAGGCGCGCCATAGCCAACCCGTTCAACACCAGCGCCAGCATAAAGAGAACCGCCGCCCAGGGCGAGAACAGTATAACCGATTTAAGCAGCGCGAATTTCGCGGTAAAACCAGCCGCGGGCGGAACCCCGGCAACGCCAAGAGCGCACAACCCGCACGCGAGCGCGGTATAGGGCATCGCATGGAAAGCGGACGGAGTTTCCCTGATGTCATATCCGCCCGTACGGGCCGCCGCCGCGCCGACCGCAAGGAAAAGGCCCGTATGCGCCGCCGCGGCCATAAAAACCAGCTCCATCGCGGCGGAAGCGGACCCCTCGGAACCGAGGCACAGTCCGAAAACCGCCAGCCCGGCGTTGGCCGACATGGACAGCGCGATTATTTTGCGTGAATCGAACTCGCTCAACGCCGCGCCCGCGCTCATAACCGCGCCGGAGATAAGCAGCAATGCCGCATACACGTTCCACTCGGGGTTCCAGCAGTCAAGCCCCACCAGCGCCCTCAGAAGAAACAATCCGCCAAAATTCACCAGCAGCGCCCCGTGAGTAAGCGCGGCGGCGCAGTACCCCGTTTTGACGGAATCCGAGAACTGGCCCGCAAACGGGGCGATACCCGTTTTTATGATCGCGCCGGCCACCATAAGCAGCACCGGCAGGCGCGGCAATTCGGCGTATTTCAGCAGCGCCAGATCCGGCGTGCCCTTGGCGGCATATACGCCGATTATGCCCAGCAGCACCAAAAGCGAACCGGCCTCGCCGGAAATGAATTCGCGGTCGGCGGCGATGGGAGTGGAGGTGCGGTCAGCGAAAATTTTCAGCAGCCATGCGCAGACCGACGCGATTTCCCAGAACACGAACATCCACATCAGGTTCGTGCTCATGGCAAACCCGGCGGCTGACCCCAGCAGCACAAGCGCCGGCACAAAAAACCCGGTGGAATACCGCAGGAATTCAACCGGTATCGAAAAAGAATGGAAAACAGGCAGAACGAGCAGACCCGTAAGGAAAATGAAATACATGGCCGGATAATCCGCCTGCAGCAGCAGCGTCATGCCCATCGGCATTTCAATAACCGCCTTGGGAACCAGCCCGTTGCCGGTTTCAAGCAGCAGCAAAAAACCCAGCGCGAAAAATGCCGCCGCGCAGACCAGCGCGCAAGGTTTTATAGCCCGCGGACAGAAACGCCGCACGCAGGCTATCACGGCCAGCCCGGCCAGAAGCGGCAGGAAAAGCGCGAAAACGGAATCGAACCTCGGCATAATATTTTCATTATAGTATTTATACAGCGGATATGCGCCTTGTGACAACGTCCGAATATGGCTAAAATTATATATTGGCTGTTTTCCAAAGGATTGCTATGAAACTGACATTTCTGGGCACCAGCGGCTGGTACGATTCGCCGGCCGGCTATACCTTATGCACCGTGCTTGAAACCGCTGACTTCTATCTGGTGCTGGATGCTGGCGGCGGGTTCGCCTTTCTGGACCGGTGCGTAAAACCCGGCAAGCCGGTCTATGTTTTCATCAGCCATCTGCACCTTGACCATGTGGCGGGTCTGCATACGCTGGTCAAGCATAACCTTCACTCGGTGTTGTTCCTGCTGCCGGACGGATACCGCGAACCCTTTGCCGCCCTTATAAATTCGCCGTTTACCGTGCCGCTTTCAAAAATGAGCTATCCGGCCTCAATAATGGAAAGCCGGGATTTCGGAAAACTGCCGTTTAAGCTGACCGGTTACGAGCTTGATCATTCGGACAGCTGCTGGGGTTTCCGGCTCGAGCATGAAGGCCGCGTCTTCAGCTACGGCCCGGATACCGGCCCCTGTCCGAACCTTGACAGGCTGGCCCGCAACGCCGATCTGCTGCTAACCGAATGCGCCTATCTGCCCGGCGAAGAACGGCCCGAATGGCCGCACATGAACCCCGAACTTGCGGCGGCCTGCGCGCGCGACAGCGGCGCGAAACGGCTGATTCTGACGCATTTCGACCCGGTACGCTATCCGGATGCTGCGACCCGCACAGTCGCGGACTCCGCGGCAAAAGCCATTTTCGCCAATTCATCGGTCGCCGAAGACGGGCTGGCGATAACCATTTAACGGAGATAACATCATGTGCCTTGCCGTGCCGGGAAAAATCATAAGCGTAGAGAATAAAACCGCGCAGGCCGATTTTGGCGGAGTAACGCGCGCCGTGTCGGTCGCCATGCTGCCGGGCGCGAAGCCCGGCGATTACATTCTGGTGCACGCCGGTTTCGCCATCCAGTTTTTAAGCGAAACGGAAGCGGAGGAAACAATGCGGCATTTCCGCGAGATTTACGAAATTTCGCTGGAGCAGGCGCAATCGCCCGAAAAACCATGACCGGCAGCGGCCATATATTCGAGGACTCCGCGCTCGCCCTGAAAATGGCCGAGCGCGCGCATCTGCTTGCCGGACGCATAGGCAGGCCCGTGTCGTTAATGGAAGTATGCGGCACCCACACCATGTCAATCGCCAGAGCGGGCCTGCGCAGGCTGCTGCCGCGGAACATGAAACTGCTGTCGGGGCCGGGCTGTCCGGTCTGCGTGACGCCGCCGGGCGTGATTGACGGGATTCTGTCAGTCGCCAGAACACCCGGCGTGATAATCACCGCGTTCGGCGACATGCTTAAGGTGCGCGGAGCCTGCGCCAGCCTTGAAGACTGCCGCCGCAGCGGCGCGCAGGTGCAAATAATCTATTCCGCTCAGGACGCGCTTGAAACAGCCCGGCAAAACCCGCGAAACCGCGTCGTGTTCGCCGGAGCGGGGTTTGAGACCACCACCCCGTCCGCCGCGCTGGCGGTTATGCAGGCGCGTGACGAAAAACTTGAAAATTTCAGCGTTTACCCGGCTTTCAAACTGGTGCCGCCCGCTCTGCGGGCTTTACTGGAAAACAAAACCGAACTGGACGGGTTTCTGCTGCCCGGCCATGTAAGCTCGGTCATCGGACTGGCCCCTTACAGCTTTGTGGCCGGGGAATTTAAAAAACCCTGCGTGGTGGCGGGTTTCGAGGCGCTGGACATCCTGCACGCGGTCAACCTGCTGCTTGAACAGATTCTAGCCGGCGAGCCGAAAGTGGAAAACGCTTACCCGCGCGCGGTGCGCGCGCAGGGCAACCCGGAAGCGACGCGCGTGACAAACGCGGTTTTCACGGCGGCAACCGCGCGCTGGCGCGCGATAGGCGATATTCCGCTGTCGGGCCTGGCGTTCCGCCCGGACTGGTCGGCATTTGACGCCAGAACCGTTTTTGAAATATCCGAGCCTGACACGCCGGAGCCGCCCGGCTGCCTCTGCGGCGCGGTTATCACCGGGCGAGCCGCTCCGTCCGACTGTCCGCTTTTCAGAACCGCCTGCACACCCGCCGACGCCAAAGGCCCCTGCATGGTTTCTTCGGAAGGCGCATGCGCGGCGTGGTACCGTTATGGAGATCCGCTATGAAAAAAATCACCATGTCGCACGGGTCCGGCGGAGCGGGAACCGACCGGCTGATAGCCGAAACCATTCTAAAGCATTTCACCGGCCCGGTGCTCGCGCGGCTGGAAGATTCCGCCGAACTGCCCCCGCCCGGCGGGCGGCTGGCTTTCACGACGGACTCTTATGTGGTCAGCCCGCGCGTTTTTCCCGGCGGCGACATCGGGCACATAGCCGTTTGCGGCACGGTGAACGATCTGGCGGTGAAGGGCGCGGTCCCGAAATGGATTTCGGTCGCGCTTATTCTGGAGGAGGGGCTTGAAATAGAGGAACTGGAAAACACGCTCGCCTCCATGCAGAAAACCGCCTTGAAAGCGGGCGTCGAGATAGTTACGGGCGATACCAAGGTGGTTGAAAAAGGCAAAGCGGACGGCATGTTCATAACCGCATCCGGCATTGGCGTGATACCGGACGGGGTGCGCCTGTCCGCCGCCGGCATCCGGCCCGGCGACAGGATAATAATAAGCGGCCCGCTCGCCGAACACGGTGTCGCCGTTCTGAACGCGCGCCACAGGCTGGGCCTGAAAAGCGGAATAAAAAGCGACGGCGCGCCGCTGAACGGCCTGACCGCCGCGATACTGAAGGAACACGCGCCTTTCATCCGCGTCATGCGCGATCTGACCCGCGGCGGCCTGGCAGGCGCACTAAACGAGCTGGCCGCGGCCTGCGGCAGGGATTTCAGCATGGAGGAACGGCTCATTCCCGTGTCGGACGCGGTGCGCGCCGCGTGCGCGATACTCGGCACGGACCCGCTGGCGATGGCGAACGAAGGCAGACTCTGCCTGTTCTGCTCGGCCGACCGGGCGGAGCGGGTTTTAGCCGTCATGCGCGATACGGAATTCGGCGGCGGAGCGGCCATCGCGGGCACGGTCACCGAAGGCAAAACCGGACGGGTGCTGCTTGCCACCGCCATCGGCGCGGAGCGTATCTTAAGCTCGCCCGAAGGCGAAGTACTGCCGCGCATCTGCTGACGCCCGCGGCCGTTGCGCCGGTCATGCAACAAGGACAGACCGTTGAAGACAATACGCAAAAAAGTGCATATAACCGGGGTGGTGCAGGGTATCGGATTCCGCCCGTTCGTGTACCGCATGGCAATGGCGCGCGGAGTGCGCGGCTTTGTGTTTAACTGCGCGCAGGGCGTATTTATAGAAGCGGAAAGCGATGAGGCGGCCGTCGCCGGATTCATCAGCGATTTAAAAACAAAGGCGCCGCCCGGCGCGGTTATCAGGTCGCTGCGCGCGGAACTGATTCCGCTGGCCGGGGAGCGCGAATTCAAAATAACCGCCAGCAGAACCGGCGGCGAAAATTCAGCCGCCATTCCCGCCGACATGGCCATGTGCGACGCCTGCCGCCGCGATATCAAAGACCCCGCCAACCGCCGCTACCGCTACCCGTTCACCAACTGCACCAACTGCGGACCGCGCTTTACAATAGTACGCCGGCTGCCGTATGACCGCCCGCATACGGTGATGGACAAATTCGCCCTGTGCCCCGCCTGCGCCGCCGAGTACCAAAACCCGGCCGACCGGCGGTTCCACGCCCAGCCCAACGCCTGCCCCGACTGCGGCCCGCGCGCGCAATACATCAGCGGCGGAAACCGGGTTTGCGCAATAGCCGCGCTCAGGCAGGCCGCGCAGGCGCTGGCGGACGGCAAAATAATCGCCGTGAAAAGCCTCGGCGGGTTCCATCTGGCGTGCCAGGCATCGAACGATGCGGCCGTCGCTTTGCTGCGCGCGCGCAAAAACCGGCCGGACAAGCCGTTCGCGCTGATGTTCCCGTCGCTCAAAGCCGTCAAGAAACACTGCCGCGTGAGCGAAAACGAGCAGGCGGCGCTGCTTTCGTCCGCCGCGCCGGCGGTTACGCTCAAGCGCATCACCGCCGCCTATCCGGCGGCCGCGCCGGGACTGGACACGTTCGCCGTAATGCTGCCGTTTACTCCGCTGCACGAACTGCTGTTCGACTGCCGGGCCGGACTGGGACTGACCGGCCCGCTGGTAATGACCTCGGCCAACCGCGGCGGCGAACCCGTATTGTATGAGGACGAAACGCTGTGCGCCCGGCTGCCGGGGGTGTTTGACGCACTGCTGACCCACAACCGCGACATCCATAACCCCTGCGACGACTCGGTGGTTTATGAAACCGGCGGCCGGATCGTGCCGCTGCGGCGCGCGCGCGGCTACGTGCCGGCGGGCGTAAAACTGCCCGGCGCCGGCTCGGTTATGGCGTGCGGCGCGCAGCAGAAAAACACTTTCTGCATTACCAGGGGCGACGAAGCGGTTTTGTCCCAGCATATCGGCGACATGGACGGGCTGGAAGCGGAAAGGTTTTTCCTCTCCTCATACGAAAAACTGAAAGCGCTGCTCAGCGCCGAGCCTGAACTTTTCGCGCGGGATCTGCATCCCGGCTATGCCGCTTACGCGCTGTGCCGGCGCCTCGCCGCGGGCCGCGAAATAATTGACGTGCAGCACCACCACGCGCATATCGCCTCCGTCATGGCGGAACACGGGCTGAAAGAACCGGTTATCGGCGCGGCATTCGACGGGACCGGGCTGGGAACGGACGGCGCCGTCTGGGGCGGGGAATTCCTCGTCTGCCGCGGCGGCTCGTTTGAACGGGCCGGCGCGCTTGAACGGACCCGGCTTCCGGGCGGCGACGCCGCCGTCCGCGCGCCCTGGCGCGCGGCGCTCGCCTGGACCGGGGTTGAACACGGTATTTTTTCCGCGGTGCCGGTCGAGGAATTTGAAGCCGTGTCGGCTATGCTCGAAAGCGGATTTAACAGCCCGCTTTCCTCCTCCATGGGCAGGCTGTTTGACGCGGCCGCTTTTCTCGCGGGCGGGCCGGCGGAAGTTTCATACGAGGGTCAGGCGGCCATGGAATTCGAGGCGCTGGCCTCGGCAGGCAACGGACGCTGCGCCGTAATGCCCGCGTTCGGAATTGAAGAAACAGAAAATTTCGTGACGGTTTCGCCCGGCGCCGCGCTCGCGGAAATAGCCGCCATTCGGCAGGAAACACGCGGCGCGCTGCCTGTGCAGCTGCGGCGCGAAATAGCCTGCGCGTTCCACCACCGCGTGGCGCAGGCCGCCACGGAAGCGGTTGAGCTGATAGCGCGGCGCACCGGCATAAGAACAGTCGCTTTATCGGGCGGGGTTTTCCAGAACCGGCTGCTGCTCGGGCATACGGCAAGACTGCTTAAGGAACGCGGCCTGCACGTTTACTGCAACCACGCGGTGCCCGCCAACGACGGCGGACTCTCGCTCGGCCAGGCCGCGGTAGCGGCCTGGAAAACCTAAAATCTCACCGGCTGCAATTCCCGCCACGACGTTTGCGACATGGAAGCCGTGGAAGAACAGCCGGAATGGAAAATATCCGCGGACGGGTCGAGATAAAAATTCACCCGCCCGCTCGCCACCAGCCCGCCCAGCGCGTAGAGCATTCCGTAAATCCCGGTCTGGCCGGTCATGGTCAGCTGCCCGGTCACATACAGCGCGCCCTTGAACACAGGACAGCTGTCGTCGCCGCCGCCCAGATGGTGATGCGCCACGCAGCCGTACCCGAACTTGAACGGCTCGACGGCGTGGTATCCGGCGTCGCCGGGATACTGGTGCCAGCATTCATTATCACCGCCGCCGGAACAGGTCAGGGTGGAAATATTGAGCTGGTTGGTGCCGCAGAAAGGCGCGCCTTTCATATATTCCTGATATGCCCGTGCCGGCGGCGTGACTGTGAAACCGCCGTAGCCGTCGGCGCAGGAACCCTGGCCCGAGATATGCACCGGCCCCAGCGCGATAAGCACGCCCCGCAGATGCGACACGCCGGCGAGGCTGAATCCCTTTTCAAAAAACCAGACCGCGGAATCGTCGTTGGAAAGCAGATTCGACAGCGTGACGTAATTCTGGTAATAATGCCCCTGATGCCGGGCGGAAGCCCGGTAGCTTTCAAAATCAATCGCGGGCATGTGCGGCACGAAATGCGGATTATAGGACCACCACTCCATTCTGTCGGTTCTGGGATGATGAGGATTGCTGCCGCGCCCGAAAATCGCGCCGCCGGCCACCTTGCGCGGGAAATACTTGTCCGCATTGCCCGACAGCCTGATATCCTGCTGGGCGGCTATCTTGCCCCATACTCCGATCGCGTTGCCGGAAAATTTTATCCAGTAGGAATTCACGACAGTATCAGTCCGTTCGGCCTGATTGGTGTAAAGCACTTCAATCGTGCGGTACTCCCTGCCGGAAGCGTCTCTGCCGGTTGAAACGACGCGCACTTCGCCGTAAGCCGCGGTGCTCGACAGGCCGACCCGGTAAGTTCCGGAATCCGCCATATCCGAGTAGCTGTAGTCGAATTTATAGCCGGCCGGCGCCACGCCGCTTTTCACTATAAGATCGTAGACGGTGGTGCTGTCGCGCAGCAACAGCAGCGCGCGGTTCGCGCCGGCTTCCGCCAGCGCATACGCCGTCTGGTTGCGCTGTTCTTTCTGGGAAGCGTTGCTGTCCTGCCGCGCCAGATAGACCAACGAAGGCACCAGCACCGAAAGCACCGCTATTATCAGTATCGCTATCAGCAGCGACACTCCCGCGTTATCCGCCGCCCGCCGTGAAACCCGCCCTGAACAGCCTGCCGTTTTTTTGTTATTCATTCTGCACCCGTACCTTTTCAGCCCACATGTAAAGTTTTCTTTTGTGATTTGCCGATTCTTTCCTCACAGCGAACGAAACCGACAGATACCTGTCGTCATCCGTGCGCGGAAACGCGAACGCCGTAAACACCACGTCGCGCGTCATCACTCTGACCGGATCGGAAGTGGACGTGGAATACAGCACTCCGTCATCCAGATAATATGCGAGCGCGGAGCCGGACTGCTTCGTAAAAGTTATCCGCGAATAGGGCGGTTCGCCGGCGGCGCTGTCAATTGTGACCGTCGCGGCTTTCGCCTGCCGCAGATTGCGGGTCATCAGATCCATCGCCACGCGCGACTCGATCTGCAGCGACAGCTGGCTGCTGTTCTGGAGATAAAACTTCCGTATCTGAAGCAGAACGGCCGCCCCCATCAGCGCGATAAGCCCCATGATTACGCTGGTTATTATAACTTCGGTTAAAGTGAACCCTTTTCTGTTTAACATACGCTAAAAATCAAAATCCGCCGTCACGGCCGCCGCTTCCGTCATCGTTACCGCCTGCGCGCGGCGCGCGCCGTTGCGGAAAGCGTAGACGTAATAGGTGATTTCGCTGTCGCTGCCGCGCACGGTAACGGAATAAGTCCCGTCCGGGCGGGTGGAATCTGCGTAATACACCGTGCCGCCGCCGCGCAGCGCGGCGTCATTGACCGGCGGGCCGGCCGCCAGGCTGACGGTGGAAATTACTATAAGCGCGCCGTCGGGAACGGCGGCTCCGCCTTCCCGCACGGTGCCTTTAATCGCGCACATGGTGTTGGATACGGTGAAAGTTGCCGTCCACACCGTGGCGCCCGCCGTGTAAACGTTAGCCGCCACGCTTTCGGGCGAAGCGGTTTCGCTGCTGTCAAGCTGCGGCTCAACGGCATAAGTGCCGGAAGACAGGTTCTGCATCGTGAAATACCCCGCCTGGTTGGTAAGCGCGTAACCGGATTCCAGCCCGTTGCTGACGGCGGTCACCGCCACGCCGGAAATAGGATCAACCCCGTTTGACGTAACCCGTCCGGCAATATGGCCCACTATGGAAATCGAGAAATCCACGTCCCCTGTGATCTGCCCTGTTGAAACCGTCACGCCCTGTGAAGACACCGTGGCATAATAGTCCTTATAACCGGCTACATCGGCGGCGTTGGCGATCACGGTGGCCAGACCCGCGGGCGCGGCAAGCAGATACCGGCCGGCTGAATCGGTTCTGGCGGCGTTCTCGCCGGCCGTTACGGTAATATCCTGCAACGGCGCCTCGTAAACATTGCACACCCGCCCGCTTATAAAACCGTTTTCGGTGGTGGAAACCAGCCGCACCGAATACACCCCGCCATACGGCCACGCGGGGGCAGTAACGGCGTTGGGAATATATACCGTGGCATTGGCGGAAACCGTCACAGAAGAAACCGTGGCGAAATACAAATCGCTCGAAATGGAAACCGTCCAGGTTCCTGTTGATACCGGCGTCAGCGAAAACGACGCCTTGGGATAGGCGCCGCTGACATAAGACACCTCCGCCTGCACCGCGGAAGACAGGCCGTCGTTGGCGGAAACCGCCGCTCCGTAGGCCGGCACGCCCGCGAGCGCGGCCTGGATATCCGCGGAATTTTTCACAGCGTAATTCATGGAATGCGAGGCATAAAAATTCAGGCTGTTATTATCCGTGTCGTATGCGCGGCCGCTTGTCGTGTTGAGCGAGCCGGGATAGGTCAGCCGGACCAGCTGTTCCCTATCGCCCAGCCCGCCTGAAACGGTAACCGCGGTTCCCTCGGTAAGCGCCGACGGAGCCGAACTGTTGTGCGAACTGGTGCGCCACGCGACACGGTCGTAATAACCCGACGAAGCCGGATTCCTTATGCCGATTCCGCCGGTCGTGTTTTTAGCGATCAGGTCGGAATTGCTGTACACGGCGTCGGCGCTTACGCCGTAATAACCATACTGCACGGTGCTGGCGTTTGAAATAAGATAATAGCCCTGCGCGGGCAGAATGTTTGTCCGGTAGGTCAGGGAAACTTCGGCCAGCGAAGTGGAATTGGATTTCTGATACAGCAGCCGGAGCGTATCCGCGTTTATTGTCATCGGCGCCGTGGTGGGGTTATACAGTTCCACCACTTCCGTATTGTTTGACGTGCCGGCCATCACCATGCTGATTACGGGGCCGGACGCGAGCCACACATCGCCCTTGACAGTGCCGAACGACATGGCGGCCAGGTTAAAGTTCTGCGTGGTTGTCTGGTCCTGCGAAAGCGTGATAACCGGAGAGTACTGGCTGTAATAGCCGTCCCGGCCGGCTTTCAATGTATAAAATCCTTCCGTGGCCTTGAGCTGGTAAAACCCCAGCGCATTGCTGAAAGCGTATAAATCCGGATTCTGCGCCACTTCCACCCGCACGCCCGATAACGGCCAGATATTGCCGGTGGTTACAAAACCGCTGACGGTGGAATCCGCCGCGGCCACATCCGAATTCGCATAAAGGCCGGAAAGCGAATACTTATGCCATTTATTGTTCTCCTGCCACACTATATAAACGGTAATGCGCTTGGCGCCGGTATCAGCTTCGGCATAGGAAACCGAACTGAGCGCAACTCCGGTGTCCCGCACTTTTTCCACATAAACGCGTCGGGAATAACCGACTCCGCCGGATGCGATCGTTTCCGGCGGATAAACCGCAATATCATAACTGAACCCGCCCAAGCCGCTTTCCTGCGCCTGCGCGGCCGCCGTTGTAACCGCCAGCCGCGAATAGGGAAGCTGTTTGAGAGCTTCCATCTTCTGCACCGCCAGCGGCACCACCGAAAGCGACTGCATTTTGGAATGCCGTATGGCGCGCGCGATCGTGCTGAAGGACGACAGAAACACCAGTCCCGCCACCACCAGCAGCGAGCCGGCTATCATAAGCTCTACAAGAGTAACGCCTTTTCTGTTCAACCCGGTCTTCATTATATTCAAACGCCGCCCGTCACCAGATGTCACGGGAACTGGAGATGACTGACATATCGTTAAACACAAGATTGTTACGTTCGCCCTGCGCCACCGCCACGCTCCGCACCAGCACCTGCCGCCCGTTCGCGCCGCCGATTATGCCCACCTCCAGCCCGCCCGGGAAACTGCCGCCGGCCGTGGCGTAAGCGGGCACGGTGGTTTTCGGGGCGGTCCAGACGCCTGTGTTTGGCGCCACTCCGTAACTGTAGCTCCGGCCCATTATGCCCGTAAGCGCCTGCGTAAGATTTTTGCTTTTGGCTATGGCGATCTTGTGGCTTGGCACACTGGTCAGCGTGCCGGCGGCGTTTATGGAGGAGAACGCAAGCGTGTAGTCCTGCGTGTCGCTCAGCAGACAGGTGTTTATGCCGGCCGCCAGCAGATTGGCATTCAGCTTTTTGCGGTTTGTGGAGCTCGTAAGAGCGGTCAGCTGCTTGCAATCGGCATACAGGCCGCTTTCCAGCTCGACCAGATTATAAGCCTGCACTCCGTTTACCGTTTGCGCGCCGTCCGCCGTAAGGTAATACTGGACAAGTTTGTAGGTATCCACCCGCCAGGTGCTGCTGCCGGACAGCGCGATATCCTGCGAACCGTAAAGATACGCGAAAAACAGCCGGTTGCCGAAAGAAGCCGCCTTGAACGAGGCGGCGGCGCTGGAGAAAGAACCTTGTTCCTCTATTGAAGCGAGCTTGCTGCCCGTCAGCACGGCCGGCGCGCCGGCCATGTTAAAGCGCGCGAGCAGTCCTGTGCCCAAAACGTCATTTTCGAACAGGCGTTTGGAACGGCCCAGCCGCAAATAAATCCTGTTAAGCGAGTTCTGGTTCATCTGCTTCATCGTGCTGGCGGCTTCAAAGTTGGTAAAACCTTTGCTGGTGGACAGGATCAGAACCGCAAGCACCGGCACAACGATAAGGGCGATGGTGGAGGTGACTATCACCTCCAGCAGCGTATGGCCTGCCGCCCGGCGGCGCGGGCCGCCTGCGCCTGCCGCGGAACCGCAATGGTTTTTAATCGCGCAGGTAAACATTGACTTGGTCATAGGCATAGTGCAACGGAATCGCGGAACGGAACGCCTCCACTCTCAGAACATAGGACCCTTTGGGCAGCCCGCCCACGTCCCAGTCAAAGGAAGTGCCGCTCTGGGCGTAAGCGCCGCTGTAAACTCCGGCGAGAGCGGAAGCCCCGTCCAGGCAGTATTTCCAGGTGTTGCCGTTGTCGGCGGAATATTTGGCAATATAGACAAGAGCGGTGCTTTCCGAATATCCCGAACTGTAGTCGGAGGTGTACGGCTCGCCGTTCCAGCGCAGCCACGACGCGCTCCATTGCATGGGCACGGCGGTCACGCCGTTAAACTCGTCGGTTACCGCCGGAGAACTGATCACGACCCTGGGCAGCTGGGCGATATGCGCGCTGCCGGTGTAGAGGCCCGCGTCAAGGAAAGTGTAAAGCAGAGAAAGCAGCGCGTAACTGCTCAGTTGCGTGCTGCCAAAACTCGCCTGCGTGGTCAAACCCGACACGGTCACAAACGCCGCGCTCGAAGCGTAAGCCATCTGCACGATGCCGCTCGCCGTGTACGATGTGCTGTAATCGGAGGTGTAATAGATGCGGCTCGCGCTGGCCGCCGCGGGCACAGACAGGGTGGACCGGATCATCGAATACGTCGTATCCAACCAGGCCGGCGGATAACTGCTCCCGTAGTTTATTGTATAGGGACGCAGCGAAGCCACCACCGTGGCCAGCGGAAAGTTGAAAACCGCCGCGGCATCCAGTCCCACATCCGAAATCGTGCCTGACGAAGTTACCGAAATATGCATGAATGGCCCGTTTTTGCTGGACGGCTTGCCGTTGAAAAAAGCGGCGCAGCCATATCCGCCCGTCCGGTTGGTGCTGCCGTGCGGCAGAAAAACGCTCTTTGAAGCGCGGTAATAGTTGCCGATCCCGGTGGACAGGTTGCCGCTCGACACCCAGGCCGCATAAGCCGCATCAGGATACAGCTCGCCCAGCCACGGCTTGGAATACCAACTGCCCGAAGTGTTGGCCACCAGCCGGTTCGAAGTCAGCCCGGAAGCGGCGTTATAATTGAGTATTTCATCCACATAGACTGAACTGGTCTCGCCGCTGGCGCTCCACGGGGTTTTCTTGAATTTCAGCGCGTTGGCCAGCGGCGCCATATCGCTGCCGAATTCGCCGCCCAGCCCGTAATAGTAATAACTGAACCCGGTGATGGCCGACCACACGGCCTGCGAATTAATCAGCCCTTCCCGGTAGAGCTGAAACGCGCGGTCAACGTCAATATCGTTATCGTCGTCACCCCAGCCGGAGCGGGTTTTGGTGAAACCGGGCCAATAGCTGGAAGAAACCGACGCGAAATTCCAGTTATAGCGGTGATCCGCCACAACATCCTTGTAAGGGCAGTGACGCGGATCGCCCAGCAGCTGGTACTTTTCCGTGACAGGCAATGCGACTCCGTGCCAGACGTAGGTTTTTGAAATGTTGTCCGGCTTGTTCGAGCCGATCCCCACCGTCAGGTCGTCGCCTATGCGCGTTTCCACGGTCAGCGCGCGGGCCGGCAGAGCCGCGCCGTTAAGCGTAATCACCCAGCGCGCGGTGTTTTTCGGCATGGAATTGGAGGTGTTGGTCAGATTGCGCGAAAAATCCACCGTCGAGGCGGTGGACACCGGACAGGGCACATATTCCATGCCGTACAGCCTCATGCTGTCAGGCAGGCCCTGCACGTTCGCGCCGGAAACCGTATGCGATGAATGGCGCACCGGAGTGCTGTAAAGCGTTATCAGGGTGCAATCGGAAGTCGGATGTGTAAGCAGGTAACGCCCGTCCCCGGAAACGCGCGTCGCGGAAGTATAGGCGGAAGTGGCGTTGCCGTCTATGGAAACCGCCGTGACATCCGACTCGCTTAAAGCGACGTCGGGCAGGCGTATCGTTATGGACGGCAGCACCGCCGAAGATGAAACCCGGGCCGGTTCCGTCACATACGGATAAACCCGCAAAACCACATCCTCCGCGGCGTTGTAGCGGATCTGCTCCGGGTGAGTCACCACCCGGTAATAGGGATAATCCGCCGGATCTTTCGCGGCGTCGGAATAATTGCGCATCGGCGGAACCGGCAGCAGTTCGCCATGCAGATTGATCAGCACCGCATTTTTATACGGCGCGGAAGCGCTGTTCAGTTTTTCCAGCAGCATGCGCAGGCTTGGCTCCGGCGCGGAGCTGCCAGCCGACCCGGCGGCCGCGACAAGCCCGTTATAAATAGCCTCCTCCTCCGGGTAACGCATGGCGTGATTGTACTGGTCACACACCGAATAGGTGGAGGAATTGGCGAGCGCGCCGTCGGCGTTAAGCCGCTCGTTTATGAAATCGGAGGAATAATAGGTGTAATCGCTGTCATACTGGTCGGGGATAAGGCCGGGATAGAAATACACATACGGCATGGCGGCCGCGTCGGACCGGGTTTCCTCGTTAATGTAAGGCGTATAATACGGATCGCGCCCGTATGAAAGCCTTGTAACCCAGTGCGTGCGCACTTCAAACCCGGGATTGCGCGACTGTATATCCTGCAGCACGCTTTCATACGCGCTGCGGATCGAGCTCATGGACGACCACCAGCCGGGCACATTGCCTATCGCCACAAGAAACACGTCAATCACCTGTGTGGGCACAAAATCGCCCTTTATGGTTTTGAGAACCGTCATCGTTTCCGCGAGTTTCACTTCCGGCGAGCCGGGATTGGAAACCGAATTCTTGTACACCCGCACAAACACCTTGCGGGAGTAGGCCTCCTCAGGCATTTTAAGCACGTTTATCCTGCGGATATATTTCCAGGCGTTGTTTTTTCTTACGTTGCCGCTGAGCGGATTGGCCGGATCGGACACGCTGCGGTCAGTGGTCAGTATGG
Source organism: Elusimicrobiaceae bacterium (assembly GCA_028700325.1). NCBI lineage: Bacteria > Pseudomonadati > Elusimicrobiota > Elusimicrobia > Elusimicrobiales > Elusimicrobiaceae > Elusimicrobiaceae bacterium. The sequence continues at coordinate 51,176 of JAQVSV010000009.1, forward strand.
AAGAATAGGAGGTGCCGTTATCGTAATCGTCCAGCACGGCCACGTCGTTATCCTCCGACCCGGCCACCAGCGAACGCAGCTCCTCCAGCATCTGCATGGCTTTCTGGTTGGCGAACGCGTACTCGTTCTGCTCGCCGCTTTTATGGCTGAGCAGATACTGCACATTGAGCAGACCAACCACCACCAGCCCCATAATAAGGGTGGCCAGCATTATCTCGATGAGCGTCAGCCCGCGTTTCCCGGTCATAATCGCCTCAGTTCTCCAAAGCCGGCACGCCGATAAACACATGCAGGGTGGACTTGTTTTCCCGGTACTGGCAGATCTGCTGTTTCACGGAATTAAGCACCGAAGGATCATACCGCAGCTCGGCCACGTCAGTCGCTCCGGAGCGCGACAGCGAAAGCCCGCCGTACCCGACAAAACTGCCGGTTATCAGCGCCGGATCCTGAATTGTTGACA
>JAQVSV010000010.1 GCA_028700325.1 Elusimicrobiaceae bacterium
CCGCATCAGCGCGGCGACCCCGCCCGCGCCTGCGGCGAAAACAATAGCGAACACCGGATACAGGTACCGGGCGCGCACGGTGATAAGAGTGTACCCGGCGCAGTAAATGAACACGGCGAGCGCCAGATACAGATGCACCGGTTCGCTCCGCATTTGCCACTCCCTAATGCCCCGCGCCGCCAGCCAGCCGAGCGCGAGCAGCGAAAACAGCGACACCACTTCCAGAATCCAGACAGCGGACAGACTGTTATCCGCCACAAGTCTGAGCTGATGGGCCAGCCCTCCCGGCGAAAAAACCGACCAGCGGCGCACCGGGATGCGCGACGGATCTTCCCATACGCTTAACGCCTTCACGTCCTTCGGCGCGAACAGGCCCTCGTAATTCACCGGATGGCCCCGGTACCGCGGCCCCACAATCGCCGCGTTATACCCGCCCGTAGTGGAAAAGGTTACCGGCCCGTACTTGTAGCTTACCGCTATTATCCACGGCGCGGCCACAAAAAAGAACGTGAACAGGCCCGTCAGCCAGCGATTGAGCACCGTCGTCCGCATTTGCGGCAGCCGATAGTAACGGAGCGCGTTCACCACGGTGAAATGCGCCATAAAAAACGGCAGCGCATAGCTTTTTGAAAAAAACGCCAGCGCGCCGGCCAGTCCGCAGTAAACCGCGTAGCAGGGCCTGGCGATGTAATTGCGGTTCAGCGCCCACGCCAGATACCAGACCGTAAACACCGCCACCGCCAGATCGGGCGAAATAATATTGCAGAAATATGAATAAACAACTGGCATGAACGCATACAGGAACGTGGCGCGCGGCTTGCCGCCGCAGCCGGTCAGACCCAGCAGTCGGTGCAGCCCGGCCAGCAGCGCGCCGCCGCTTAACAGGCCGAACAGCTTGGCGGCGAGCAGCGGCTTTATGCCAGCCGCCATAAACGCCGCCAGCGCCCACGACAGCAGCGGCCCCCAGTACCCGTTCAGCGCGCCGCCGAAATCACCCTCCAGATAACGGCGGGCGATGCTGATATAAGAGATGCCGTCCGCGTCCACCTGCCACACGAACCACGGCAGCAGCGCCGCGCCCGCGGCGAAGTAAATGAACAGGATCCCCCGCAGCCGCCAGAACAGGCCCCGCCGTAACGCCGCCGCGCGCGCGGCGGGACCGGTTAAAATACCGGCTGTCAATTTTTTTTCTCCTCGTGGTATTCCTGTTCGGTGTTGACCGCCCAGATGTTTGACTTTCCGGCCACGCCCGCCATCATGTTTTCCGCGGCGGTCATGGCGGAAAGCATCGAGTGGTCCATATTATTGTAGCGGTGCATTCCGTTTCTGCCGATCAGGAAAAGATTGGCGATCCCGTCCGTGAACTCGCGGATCTCGCTGAACCGTTCGTAAGTGCCGTAGTATACCGGATAGGTTTTGCGCGACCGCACAATCGTGGAATCCAGAATATCGGCCCGGTCAGCCACGCCGATTTTTTCCAGTTCCCCGGCCGCGATCGCGCTTATTTCCCGGTCGGACAGCCGCCAGAAATCATCGCCCTCGTTGGCGAAAAACTCCGTGCCGAGCCACACATTGCCCGGCTCCGCCACGAGATAGGGGCTCCAGTTGTTGAAAATCTGGATGCGGCCCATAAGCACGTCGCGCTCCTGCACATAGATCCAGGTGTCGGGCAGAATGTCGTTCACCGTTTTTTCCGGCGACGTGTTTTTCATTTTCAGCCGCCTGAGCAGAAAACCCGCGGTCAGAAAATCCCGGTACTCAAGGCCGGCCGCCACTTCGCGCACGTTTTGCGGAACTCCGCTTTCGGGCATAGCCGCTATCAGCTCGCGCACCGGCATGGTTGAAACCACAAAATCGCCGCGCACTTCCGATTCCGTATTGGTTTCCAGATCCAGCACTTTAAGCCCCTCCGCCCGGCCGTTTTTCAGCAAAACTCCGGTAACGCGGCGGCGGTAGTGAAGCTCGCCGCCCTTTTCCAGCACCAGTTCGGCGGTGCGCTCCCACAGCTGGCCGGGCCCGTATTTGGGGTACAGATAGCGTTCGATAAGCGTGGTTTCCGTGTCTTTCTGGCGGATATCGCCGCCCGCCGCGCCGGCTGAAAATATTTTTTTCACCGCGTGCAGAAGCACCCCCATTATCGAAAGCCCTTTAACGCGCTGCGCGCCCCATTCGGGCTTTAGCTGGGAACAGGGCCGGCCCCATACTTTCCGGGTATAATCCTCGAAAAACGTGGCGTACAACTCGCGCCCGAACCGGTTGATGAAAAAATCCTCCAGCGAGTTCTCCGGCCTGATCGGGGCGGCCTTCGCGGCCATATAGCTGAGCCCGATTTTCACCATGCGGACCAGCCCCAGATTCCGCACCGTCTCCGCGCTCAGGGAAACCGGGTAGGTGTAAAATTTCCGCCCGAACAGTATATGCGAAACCCGGCGGCGGGCCAGCATGACGCCGTCGGTTTTTTCCGGATCCGCCGAACCGGCGGTTTTGCCCGCTGCGAACGATGTGAAAATATCACGCCCGAGCGCGAGGTCGTCGCACGCCGGAGCCGACTGCAACGGCAGGGTGTCGAGCCAGCGGTCCATCACCCGGTCGGACTTTGAAAAGAAACGATGCCCGCCTATATCTATGCGGTTGCCCTTGTAATTGACGGTTTTCGAGATCCCGCCGGGCTGGACGTCCGCTTCGAAAATCACGGGTTTTATATCGCTTCCGGCAAGCAGATCCAGCGCGCAGGTAAGCCCCGCGGGCCCCGCTCCGATGATAAGCGCAGTTTTTTTATTCATAAAACTCCTTTTTAAATCCCTCCGCAAAAGTATGCCGCGCCGCAATGAGCAGGCCGGCAAGCATGCCCGCCACCGCAACCGCGCGCAGCACGCGGATATAATCCAAAGCCCAGTCATACACTCCGCCGGAGAGGAAAACCGGTATATAAACCGGCGACAGCAACGCCAGTTCCGGCCGATGAAACCCGTAAGCCGGATTCAAAAACCAGTAATACGAAGTCGGCGCGAACAAAAGCGCGCCGCCCGCGCAGAAAACCGCCGGGCCGTACACCCCGAAAGCCGCGCGCCCGCGCCGGGAATAACCCAGGCCGAGCATAGCCGCCAGAACCGGCATAAGCGTGACGAAATGATATTCATATACCACGGCATAACTGGTGTAAAAACCCAGCAGCCCCAGCGCGCAGACTGTTATGACGCAGGCAAGCCGTTTTTCCGCGTTTTTAATAAAGTAACACCCGCCCGACAGAACCAGCATAAGATAAACCGGCAGCATATACACCCGCTGCGAAAGCGGCCGCCCGGCAAGATGCGCCAAAAACGCGGAGAGCGAAAAAAATTCCATATGTTCCGGTTCGAAAAAACCCGACCGCGACTTCATGTTCAGCCAGTGAATGGCGTTATCGCGCACGAACTCCATTTTGTAGGTATAGAAAACGATATCGCCGCTTTTTTCCGGCCGGAACAGGGTTTTGGGATCCAGCAGCGCGCTCACCAGCCCGTCAAACCCTATGCCCTGCGGATTCAGCCGCGGCAGCAGCACAAACAAAACCGACACCAGCGCATAAACCGCTCCTCCCCCAAGCAGCGTCGCGCGATAGCCGGGCACGGCAAACAGCGCGGGCAGGATCAGCAGCAGCACGGGCTTTGAAAACAGCGAAAGCAGTAACCCTGCCAGCAGAACTGGCCGCAGTTCATACCGCCCGATCCGCCAGTTCCAGCGCGCGGTTTTGACCAGCAGCAGATCCAGCAGGTCCGCCATGATCAGCGCGGCGGAAACGACGGTAAACACATGCATCTGCCCGCACCACAGCATCAGATAGGCCGCCGGAGAACACATCAGTATGAAATACCCGGCTTGCCGGGCGGCCGGATTATCCGTAAACCGCCCCAGCAGGCGGGCGCAGAAATAAAGCAGTGTCCCCGACAGCGCGACAAACGCCGCATAGCCTGTCCACGGCTTAAAAAGCGAAAGCGGCCCGCCCAGCCACACCGCTAGCGCCGGATGGTACGGATACCACGAGGCGTACGGCCCGTACTGCCCGTCCGGCGTGGCGAAAACACTGACGCCCCGGCAGAGATTGACGAACGCGCGCGGCACGGAAAAATAATCAAACGCCAGCCGCCCGTGCCATGTCGTAACAAAGAACCGGTCCAGAAACCCGAATTGCAGCGACAACAGCATCACGGCGAAACAAGCCGCCGTGACAAACGGCAGAACACGCGCCAGCCGGGCTTCAAAACGGTCAGGAGCCGGCATCAGCCCTCCGCGCAAGTCCGCGAAAAACACAGTCTGCGGCGCAGACCGCCGCCGCTCCGAACATCACGCACGCCGGCAGCACCCGGAACGCGCGGATCCAGCCCAAAGCCCAGCCATAAATATTTTCCGACAGGCCTATGCTGATAAACGGATCCTTAAACGCCGCCGCCGCGGCCGTATGATGCACCAGCCCCGTATGCCTGAACAGAAAATACGGGGTAGGCGCGTACAAAAGCGCGCCCGCGCAGCAAAACAACACAAGCGCACCGCGCTCCGCTCCACCGGCGGAGCGGTGTTTCAGCCACGCCGCCGCTATCAGCGGCAGCGCCACCGCGTAATGATATTCGTAAACCGCTTCATAAGACAGAAAGAACGCCAGCACAAACATCGCCGTACACCAAAACGCGCAGCGGGCCGCGTCGGCCCGGCCTTTGACAAAATAAACCGGCCCCGCCAGCGCCGCCGCCAGCAGCACCGGCGTTTTCGCCAGCCAGCCTTTGACTCCAACCCCCAGCGCGCCGATAAAAGCCGGCAGGGAAAAAACCTCGAAATTATACCGTTCGCTCACGCCTGACCGCATTTTCATGTTCAGCCAGTGGATGGCGTTGTCGTTGACAAATTCCGGTTTGTAGGAGGAGATAGTGATTCCCCTGTATAATTCGGTTCTGAATATATGGTCCGGGTTGAGCAGGACATCCACCAGCCGGTCCAGCCCCGCGCTTTGAGGATTGAGCCACGGCACCGCCAGAAACAGCGCCGAAACAAACGCATAGAGCCCGACGGCAAGTACAATTGTGCGGCGGCATTGCCGGACCGCAAAAAACGCCAGCAGCGCGGGCAAAAGCACCGGCTTGGAAAACAGGGAAATCAAAATCCCGGCCAGCAGTTTGCCGCGAAACCTGCGCTCCGCGGCGGGCGGACCGGCCTCGATTTCCGCCAGATCAGCCAGCGTAAGCGTGACTGCCAATACCGCCAGCACCTGCAGCTGCCCTGCCCACAGCATGAGATATACAGCCGGCGAACACAGCACTAGAACATAACACGCCGCCCGCCGGACAGGACTGCCCTCCCGCCGGCCCAGCAAATACCCGCAATAAACCAGCAGCCCGGCCGACAGCGCCACAAAAACCGCATAAGCAACCCACGGCGAAAACAGCGACAGCCAGCTCCCGGCCAGAAGCGATACCGCCGGATGGTACGGAAACCAGGAAGCATACGGCCCGTAATCACCCGCGCGGGTAAAGTAAATGCTTGCGCCGTGCGCGAGGTTTATAAACGAACGCGGGATTGAAAAAAAATCGAACCCCAGCCGGCCATGCCAGGTACCCGGCAGAAAAACATCGAGGAACCGCAATTTAAGCGACAACAGCATCACGACGGTATAAACCGCCGTGATCAGGCCGAGAAGATTTACTTTGGTAATATTTTTCATTGCGCGATAATGTTTATATTATAGTTATTTGACGCTTTCGCCGCTATCCGGGGATGCAGGGCCATTTGCACAAGGCAGCTCCGCTCTGCATATCCGGCGCTTTCGCCGCCGTCAAGAACGCGGAGCGGATCCGGCCGCCCGTCCCCTGCGGCAGAAATACTCCGCAGCGTGATGGACCGCTCCCCGCATAAGCCGGCCCCGCCGCCTCACGCCGCCGTTTACCCCGCCAGGCAAAGCTATGCTGTTCAAGCTCATGTGCCGCGCCGCCGGCCCGCCGGCAATACTTGCGGTTCTCCGGCCCGGAGCCTGTATGCTGACTGCGCAAACGACGTGCCCGCCGCAGACGGCGCGCATCGTGCGCGACCGGATTATGCTGATTGCAAAAAACGCCGGTTCTGCATCATGCAGAACCGGCGTTTGAAATTAAACTGCCCGGCTGGCCTCTGACCTGCCAGCAGTGATTACGGTTTGCCGGCGCACGGGACTGGATGTATAAAATCCGGCGGGCTAGAAGTTGATCCGCTCCTTGACCACCACCAGAGGACGGCGCAGCACCTGCGTGTGTATCTCGCCTATATACTCGCCGATTATGCCTATAAAAATCAGCTGCACCGACGAGAAAAAGAAAATGCCTATAATCATCGGCGCCATGCCTACGCTGAACGAATACCAGAACACCAGTTTATACAGCAGATAGACCGCCGCCATGAAAAGGCTCAGCCCCGCCGTGATAAACCCCACGAAAACCGCCAGCCGCAGCGGAATGCGGGAGTAATTGGTAATGCCCAGCATCGCCATGTCATAAAGCGTATAGAAATTATTTTTTGTGAGCCCGAACTTGCGCGCCGGCTGGCCGTATTCGATCAGCGCGGGCGGAAACCCGATCTCGGCTATCAGGCCCCGGAAATACGGGTAAGGGTCGTTAATATCGCGCAGGATTTTTATTACAGACCGGTCATACAGCCCGAACCCGGTGAAATTCTCGATCTGCGGCACATGCGACAGCGCGTTGATGATTTTGTAGTACATCCGCCGGACTAAAAACATCAGCCCGTTTTCCTCGCTGGATTTCTTCACGCCGCATACGATTTTGAAACCCTCTTCCCATTTCTTCAAAAACTCCACGATCAGTTCCGGCGGATCCTGCAGATCAGCCACCAGCGAAACAACCGCGTCGCCCTGAGCGTTTATGATCGCGTAGCTGGGCGAGCGGATATGCCCGAAGTTGCGCGCGTTGACGATTACCTTTACCCGCCTGTCGCCCGCGGCGAGTTCGCGCAGAACGGCCACCGTATTGTCTTCCGATGCGTTGTCTATGAAGATATGCTCGTACTCATATTGCGGCAGGCCGGCAAAAACCCGTTTCACCCGGCGGTACACCTCTCGCACGTTCTCTTCTTCGTTATATGTTGCGCAGACAATGCTTACAGTTTTCATAAACAAAAGTATACAAAATTGCAGGCCGCAGGACAGAACGGCCATCCTGATTACGCGGGATTGCATGCTCCATCCACCTGCTTGAGCTATGCCAGGCCGGCAAGCATCATGCCGTGCCGACCGGGCGCCGGACTTTTGTGCCCGGAATGTATAAAAAAAAGCCCCCTTTCTCAGGGGGCTTTTTATCAGGCCGGAACGGATTCAACCGGTTCGGCTTCAACTCTTGTATCTGCAGGTCAGTCCTATCTTGGCGCGCACTTCGGCGGAAAGCATTTTACAGGTCGTATTGAGTTTGCCGTTTAATCCGGTCGCCACCGATGTTTCGGCCTCGATTTTCTTGTTAAAAGCGCCGGACTCGATGCGCCGACCTTCCCTCACAAGCCCTTTCATAAACAGCAGCGTGGGCTCCTTGGTTTTATCCTGAATCTGCGTCAGCATCGTGGGATAATCGGCTTTCATCGGCAGAATATTGACCAGCCCGCCCTTGCCGAAAAGCACATTGTTGGCGGCCTGCTCGGTGCCATCCACATAATTGACGCAGCCGATAAGCGAGCTGCATTCCTTGGACGCAACATCCTCGGCCGTGAGAATATTAAACGCCGCTTCCATGGTTTCCGCGGTGGGATTGGCCTGCAGTTCGGTCAGCTTGGCTGAAACGTCGGCAAGCTTGGCGGAGAATTCCTCGTTACGCTGCTCTAGTTTCGTTTTCGAAGTGGTCACGTTATCAATCAGCAGCTGCTGCTCGTTGAGGATCCTGGCCTCCAGATCCTGCTGGGCCGCCGTCTTCGCCAGCTGGATCTGCCGGTTGATAGCGCCTACCTCGCCGGATAAGAAAGTATAGGCGTTGACCACATTATTGCCGCTGGTGGAAATGGAAATGGTTTCCAGGTAATCCTTGTTCCGATCAAGCGTGCCGGCGAAAGAATCGCCGTTGGCGTTAACTTTCTCGTATTTGGCGATCAGCTTGGTTTCCGACTCGGTCATCTTGGGAATAGCCGTATCCTGCCAGCCCTTTATGCCGGTCCCGACTTCTTCGATCTCTTTGGTAAGGCCCTTGCTGGCATTGGTGTATTTGTTCACAACCGACTTGGACTGCGACACAAACGGCCGCACCGCCGCAACTTTCTGTGACGGATCCGTCGCAGCCTGCATCCCCGTCAGCGCCGTCTGCTTGCTGGCCGACAAAGTGGTTCTGTCGCCCGGAGCATTTTCCCGCAGCTGTTTCACTATCTCCTGCGCCGCGCCGGTGTAGGTGCCGGTATCGGGCGTGATATCGTCATCGTCATTGTCATTATCATCATTGCCGCCCGGCGAAGGTTTGGGGTTAAGTTCGGACTCAGGAACAACCGAACCGCGGCGTTCCTTGCACGACTTCTTAAACTCGCCGATTTTTTTATCGTCGCTCATTTTGCGGATAGCGTCATCTATTGTTATAAGGTTGCCGTCCGGCCCTTTGCAGACCAGCCATTTCGGTTTATCATTGGCGTCTTCAGGATTGAGAATATCTTTGACAAAATCAGTGATTTTCTCCGCAACGGGGGTCGCCGCCGCGGTGATCATCATCTGTGGCAACTGGACAGACAGGAACTGTTCCATGGCGAGTTTGTTCTGCACTTTGGCCTGCTTGGCCATAAACTCCAGTTCCAGTTCCTTTTCAGCGCGTTTCTCGGCCATTTTCTGGGCCGTGGACTGCTGCCGGCTTACCGTGGTTTTGCTGCCGGAACCGCTTGCGCTGCCCGCCTTCTTTGCGGATTTGCCGCCGCCGCCCAGCGAACTGCCGGACAAACCGCCGGTGTAACTTGACGCCTTGGAAGCCTTGTCGGCCGCGGCCGTGGCAGATCCGGCGTTCATTATATCGGCGACGTCGTTTGACTGGGCTTTCAGCGCCTCATACGCGTCGGCGCTGCTTTTGTTGCTGCGGGAAGAAGTGCCGGAAAACCCTTTCATCGCGATCGGGTTGACCATATCCGACGACGCGATCTTCGACGGCGCGCTGCCGGCCGTGCCGGTTATTTTTCCGTTGTTGATCTGGCCGGTGATTCCACCGCTGCCGCCGGCGCTCACCGCGCCCAGCCCGCGCACCGCACCGTTAAGGCGCGGAATATTCGGCGCGGATATCACTTCCGAAACCGCCTGCGCCGCCATGGGGGCCGCCGCGGTTATGGTATCGCGGAAATCGCGAGTGTCCTGCGGAGGAGGCGTATACTCGGGCGCGCTCGCTTCGGGTTCCGGTTTCTTTTCCTCCTGTCCGAGAATCAGCGAAAGCGGATCCCGCACGCTTAACGGAGTGATCGTTTCGCCTCCGATTCCGGTGCCGCCCGGCGCAAATCCGTTCAAGCCCGGCTCAAACAGTTCCCCGCCTGCCTTTGACGCGTAAAACCCCGGCTTGCCCGCGCCGCCGCTGTCTTCCGCGCTGCCGGACGACATGTAATGCGCACTTATCGGCAAGACCGCCACCGTGGCCAGCCCCGCCAGCAGAAGACTCAGGTCTTTGGTTGAAAGTTTTTTAACCCGGCCCAGCATGCCCGCCAGATTGAACTTCCCCCCGAACTTGCTGCCGGTTGACGAAGACGTGCTTTTCAGTTTCGGTATCTTCGCAAGAATGGATTCCGTCCTGCGCGTTGATTTTTTCGCCTCGCTCTTCTTGCGGACATTGAGCATGCTGCCCTCTGTGTTTCCCACAAGGCTTATCGGCGGCAAACTTTGATCGGTGCTTTTTATCTTGCGCTTTAACATAACCCCTCCCGCGCCCTATCGCGTGCCCTTTCGCATCCGAACCACACTGCCACGCGTTTTCGATTAATTTATGCGCCGGCAAGACGGAAATATTTTTCCCTGACATTCCTGCCGGACGCGAAACCCTGACGCAACACGCTAAACCTATATATGACAGTCCTGCCCGCGAGCAGACCTCATATAACTGCAATAGTCATTCCCGTCACACTCTGTATTGCGCCCTACAGTGGAGTCTACAACTAATGGGGAAGGGCGGCAAGGGACAGTGGGCCTATGCCCTCATAGGCCCTAAGGCCTATATTCATCCGCGCAAATACCAGCAATCCCTGCCGTGCCTGCATCCGGCGCCGGCGGAGCTTCACGCGCTTTTGCCGGCGCACATGATGCGGACAGCCAGCACCCCGGCCAATAGCAAAGCGACACGGACAATTCCCGCCACGACTTTTTGTGCGGATGATGACTCTGCCCGGCTGCGATTCTCCCTCTTCATTATTCCAACGCACCGGCTGAAATCCGATCCGGCAAGCGCAGCAAGGCCAATACGCAATGCCGCTTTCATCACACCGACAAGCGCAACCAAACCACCGCGTTCCGCAAAAACAACGTGCAAAAACCCGGAACGGCATGCAGCAAGGCAGGATTGAAATTGCAGGTCAGGGTTCGGGGTCCGCGGTATAACCCCGTTCCGGTTGGGGAGAAGAGGCGAACCCCGACAGGATATCAGAAGACGCCGCGGGAGCCGGAAGCAGCGCAGTCCTGAGGCTTTCTTCCGCGATTGATTTAAGCGCTTCTATATAAGCCGGTTCCACTATCAGCTGCGGTTGCCGGACCAGCGCGACCGTGCCGCCGCTCAGAAAAATTCCGGCGCCCAAAAGCGCCGCGCCCGCTAGCGAAAAAAACGGCGCGGACAAACCGGACAGGCTTAACGCCAGCAACGCCGCGCCGACAGCAATAGCCAGCGCGCCGGCTGAAAATTTCATTCCGCACAACATCCTGCTCTCGGGTTTTTTTGACAGCATCGAATATGCCGAACAGGAAACCGACAGCCCGCCGGACAGGCACGCCCGCGCAACCTCCTGCGCATGCTCGTTGCGTTCGGCGCAAAGTTTATTGAGCCGGGCGATTCCGGCGTTCCACGACAGCAGGCTTTCTCCGCAGCAGGAAGGTTCCCTGCCGAGCATTTCCGCGATTATGGAAATTTCGGTATCAATGCCGGAAATCACGGCGTTATGTTTTACGGAAGCGGCATCACATGTTTTGCCAAGCTCGCCGCCATCCCCCCGGTCGGCAAAATACTGGCCGGAACCGGACGCAGCCAGCTGATTTTCAGTCATCAGAACCGGCACGGTATAGTTCATCTTGACATCCGGCGTTTTTTCGCCGTCAAATCCGGAAGACCGGGCTGTTGTTATAGCTCCGGCGCCTTTCTTGGGCGCGGCGGAGGTGGCGGCATAGCTTTTGGTCAGCTGCCGCAGGTTGTCAAGCCTCAGCTTGCTGTTTCTGAGAACGGCGCGCTGATACATGAAAGTCTGCTGCATGTTCGGCGAAACGGGCACTTTGGTCACCGGGCCTTTCCGGCCGGCCTCTTTAACCTCCGGCATTTCGTAAGCCGTCTGCCGGAGAACCCGGTCGGCCGTGCCGCCGGAAGCGCGGGCCCGGCCGTCCGCGGGCAAAATCACTGTCGTCCCTTTCCTTCGCAAAAACGACACGGCGGGACTTGGCGGGCCTTTGCTTTTCTGAAACCCTGCCAGCGGCAGCCCCGAAACACGATCCTTGAGCGCCTCCCGCAACATCCGCGCGCCGCCAACCACAGGCAGATTGGCGCGCTGAACCGCGCCCATGGTTGATTCCGTCTGACGGAGCTGCCGTTTAGGAATATCGGTCATCATCGCGCGGCTCTGGTCAGGCGCAAAAAACCGCTGCGTCACGCCGGAAAACGCGAGTCCGGCAAATATCGCCGCGCCCAGCGCGAAAAACGTCGCCAGCTGCCTTTTTTGCGTGCCGAACAGAATCAGAAAAAAATTCCGGTGTTTCCACCCGCCACGGCCAGAAAATTCGTTTGCCATATCCGCTCCGCCATCGTCGCCGGGACTACCCCCGTTTTTCACATATCAGGCGCGAGTCAGGCGTTACCTGATTCCACCGCCCGCAAAGATCAACCGCGCGCTCCCCGGCCCGCCACAAGACAATTTTACATTATTTAAAGTGCGCGAAATGCGCTTTCCGGTTTTTCAGGCCGCAGGACTCCACTCCGGCGGCATGAACTTCCCCCGGCTGTGCCATTGGCCTGCCGGCTGTTATTACGCTTTACCGGCAAGCCGGGGGGGTTCTTTTGCTCCAGACTTCATTTGCCCCGCTTGCGCAGGGTTACACACTCCAGCCCCTGCTTGAGTTATGCCATATTGGCAGTCATTATGCCGTGCCGGCCAGCGCCGGGTTTTTGTGTGCGGAATTTATAAACAGCAACCGCCATTGCCGTCAGAAAAAAACCTGGCGATAAAAAAAGCTTGTCCGGAGCGGACATTCTTATCCGCCCCGGACAAACCGACCTCCCGTCCCTATCCAGCCAACCCGTTACCGCCCGGCGCCGCAGGGACCTTCCCCCGGAAACCGATCAGGAAAGAAAGAGCAATAACAAATTCCAGGCTATCCGCAGCGCATCCATAACAAGGCCCAAGAAACTGTCTCCGTCGGAAGCCGCCTGCACGGCCGCGGCAATCTTTGACACCATGGTGCTTTCCGTCAGCTGGCCCTGCTGATACTTTAACTGCCCGGCTATCGTATACAGCTGGCGCGCTATATCCCTGAGATCACGCCTCAACTCGGCAATCCGCCTGATTATCGGAGTCGGATCAACATCATCCGGAAGAGCCGCTAAAATAGCTTCCAATATAACAATCTGGACGATGTCGCTTAACGCACGCCAGGCAAGACTGTTAGCCAACCGCAATGATTCTATCCACGGCGCAGATATATGCGCCCCGTCATTGCCCGGAGGCACTCCGCCCACCACCGCTGATTTGTCGAAGTCATCATCAAGCTCGAACGGCGTATCGCCAATAACGTCGCCGGAGGTTTCCTGCCCGGCAAAACAATCTTCGGCACCCTGCCTGACAGATTCAAGACTGCTGGTATCAATATTCGCGCATTTGTCCGCAACACATGCCGCCTGAGCCAGCGCGCCTTCCCCCTCGCATGTCGTATCGGTTTGCTGAACGGGCACCGGTGTCGGATCCTTCTCCTTTGGAACTTCAGGCATGATAATCGGAACTATCTCGGAATCGGTTCCGGTTCCGGTGTTGGTGTCGGTCCAGGTATTGGTCAAAGTATCAGTCCAAGTATTGGTATTGGTGCCGGTGTTGGTATCCGTACCGGTATCCGTACCGGTATTCGTGCCGGTATTCGTGCCGGTGTTGGTATTGGTGCCGGTATCCGTGCCGGTATTGGTATCAGTTCCACCGCCACCTCCGCCGCCACCACCTCCGCCACCGTCGTCACCACCTCCGCCGCCGCCACCTCCGCCATTGTCACCGCCGCCGCTTCCGCCGCCATTGCCGCCACCGCTGCCATCGTCATCGCCATCTGACCCGCCGGATCCGCCATTTGCTCCATCGGAACCGTCGGAACCGTTCGATCCGTCAGAACCACTCCCTGAAGAACTGCCGCCCGAGATACCGCTATGGCCGCCGCCACCCACTCTCCCGCTCACCGCACCCGACCCGCCTGACCCGCCGGGGCCTACGCGTCTGGAAGCGCCCCCGCCGCCTGGAATAGGCATGATAATGGAGTCCGGATTTACCACTATGGGCCCCACCGATGCGTCTTGTGAAGGATTCCCGCTGATATCGTTGCTAAGATTGACGCTGCCGCCGCTTCCCCCGCCGCCCGTAAATCTGCCGGAAGTGCTGTTGCCCGAACCCAGCACATCGCTGTTCATCCGGGCCAGCATGCCGAGCGAATTGGCTCCGGTTCCTGTACGGCCATTGCTTTGCTGTGCGATATCGTCCAGCAGTTTGTCCCGGCCGCCAGTTTCGGATAAACCGCCTTTGCCATCCCTGCCGGAACCATCGCCGTTGTTATAACCGCGCCCGCTTCGGCGCGACAGCCAGTTCTCATCTTCAATTTCGCCATTGCCGTTAAGCCGGGCGGTGAACCGCGTTTTCTTCAATTCGTTCGCCCAATAGCCCATATTGCCGGGTATTCTGAGCGCCGCCAGCCCGCCCGGAGAATTGGGATCGGTCCCGGTCAGCACAGCCCCTATCACCGCCAATACTACCGCCGCCATCAGTAATCCCAGCAGCGCGCCCAGTTTCCGCCCCAAAAGAGAGCCGAGCCGGACTCCGAGCATCCGCTCAAGCCCGCCAAAACCGAATAGCGAAGACAGCATTTCACCCAGAAACTTCGCCGGCGCCGAGAACAGCCGGCTCAGCCAGCCGCCCGCTGACCCCAGCCCTGACCCCGCAAAGGAACCACCCGTTCCGCCGCTGCCAAACAGCACAGGCGGAAGCTTTTTCTTTTCTTTGTCTTCCTCTTTTTTATCCGGCACACGCGAGGTATAAAGATGCGAAGTATCGTTATCTCTTTCCATATGGCCGCCCGCCTTAAATAGCATATCCGTCCCGCCGGAGAGAGCTGCCATGCAAACCTGCCACGCGGCAACTTCCCTCTCCGGCGGAACCGGACTAAAACAACTTACCTGCCTGCATCACCTAATCAAAGCAAATATCCGCTTTCCCGTAAGATCTTCAAATCCTCTTCACTTTGTTCAAAGTACTTGCTCGCATTTGCATCAACCTTGGTATCAGTGCTGGTAGCAATACTGGTTGGAGCGACGGTATCAACAGCGGTATTCACGTCAGAGGCTGTGCCTGTGTCGGCAATAATACCGAGCGATTCAAGCTTTTCCGAGAATGAAGAGCTCCCGGTGCCCGAACTCATGAACAGGCCGGCCGCACCCACGGCAAGCGCCAAAAACCCTATAATCATACCTGCTGCGACAGCACCACCAGTCCCGAAAAACGCAAGGCCCGTGCCAATGGCAAGTATGGCACCGCACCCTATGACTAACGAACCCAGCAATGCCTGACCCTGTTCCGCTATAATCAACGCCCCTGTAACCGCCAGAATACCGATACAAACAGCCAGGCCGGCCAAAATAGCAAGAACAGCCGCCGCGGCCGCGGGAGCTAACGGACCCGCCGGCAACAGCAACGCCGCAGCCGACAAAGCTATCAGCAATGCCGAACCGATGGCAAGCGTCGTCGCCGCTGTTTTCAGATAACTGTCAAGCGGGCTGGCGACTTCTTCGGTAGTGGTGACATTCGGAGTCTGCGTACTTGTCGTGGTGCCATCCGAGGTCGTAGCAGCGGTAGGCGTGACGGTATTGATAGTAGTATCGGCTTTGGTAGACTCGGGTATATTCCCGGTTCCGCCGGAATTTCCATCGCTGTTGTTTGCGCCGGGAATCACAGGATCGTTGCTGTCAATCGAACCGCTGGGCGCATTGCCCCCGTCCCAGGCAACATCCCCCGTACCTTTTTTGGCCATTGCGTCACTGCTGACTTTTGCCGCGCCCATATGCTCCTGCACCGCATTGGCCTGAGAAATCGCGCCGCGCGAATTGCGGGTGGGAGTTTTTACGCCGCCGCGCGAAGTCGCTTTCCGTCCGCCGATGCCGGTCGCTTTGCCGAACGTCGGCTTCTGGAATGAAGCCATCAGGTTGGACATGCCGCTGTCAGCGCCGCCGGAGCCGGGCTTGGCCGTGCCAAGCGAGCCGGAGGAGGAACTGCCTCCGCCGGACGCGCTTCCCAGTCCGCTGAGCGCACCCATGCCGCTGCCGCCCGCGCCAGCGCCGCCGCCCGCGCCATTAAGCAGGTTTCCCAGCCCGTCCGCGGCCGCATTCGCGCCCGCAACTTTAGGATCAGCCGCTCCGGCATCCGCGTCCGAAGTTTCAGCTTCGGAAAGGGTTTCAGCGTCAGCGTCCTCATCAAGGTTGCTTTCTTCGCCGTTGCCGGATTTCCGGGCGTTGGCGTCAGAAAACATCGCAAGGGAACTCTGCCCCGCGCCGGACCGTTTCTCGCGCGAGCCGGACGAATAGTCGTCGCCCCTGGCGAAATTGACAAGCGAGGGTGACCTGAGCGCGCTGTTGCCTTTGCTGTCTTTCACCATATAGGCTCCGCCGAGCGCAAGCAGACCCGCCGAAAGAGCCAGCGCGGCGCCAATGGCAAGTTTGGAGCCGAACAGCGAGGCCATGAACCCGCCGGAGCCGCCAAAACCGCTGCCGAACAGGCCGGTTACAGCCCGGCCGAACAGCCCGCCGCTGCCGCCCATGCCGCCGCCGAGCAGCCCGCCTCCGCCCGAGCCTTCAAGCGCGGTGCCCGTAAGCGACGCGCCGTTTTTGCCGCCCATAAGCCAGGGAGGCAACAGTTTTTTCTTCTTCTCCTCCTGCTGATCGGGAGAAGTGACTTTCAGTTCAACCGTCGCGCGCTTGATTTGCGGCCCGGTGATTTTGCTGGTATCATTATCTTTCATAACATTCCCCTATTACGGCTCGGCGACACAGAATAAATACTGAAAAACAGCATCCCGTCATCCCAACAATTTATAAGTGGTATTGCCAATGATATTCCCGCTTGAGTCCAGCACGTCGGCAACCATTTCGCCGGTATTGGAAGCCGAAGCCGCCGCTTCGCCGGCGGCCGGGCCGGGAGGCAGCGCAAGCTGCGCGCTCCTGCCGCCGTCAGTCAGCGCAAGCTGACCGCTCGTCGTGTTTGCCGCGGGAGCCGCGGTTTGCGCGACAGCCTGCCCGGAACCGGCGTTTTCAAGAGCCGTCATCGTTTTGGCGGCTGCTGCGGTTTCCGCCTCTATCTTCTGCTGGTCCAGCTGGGTTTCATAACCGACCATGGCCTTATAGGCGGAGAAAGTCGTTATACCGCCTATTGCCGTGAGCATAAGGCCCTGCACAAGCTGGCCCTGCGTAGTCATGATCAGAATACCTAAAAGGGTCATCACCGCGGCGCAGGCAAGCGCTATTTTCGCCAGTATGATCGCGGTGGGAAGCGAAGCCGGAGTTTTGGCCAGCTTGCTCGCGATAAAAAGCAGCAGCATGGAAGCCACCATCAGCGCGTAGGAAGCGATTTCTATCCATTTCCAGGGGGAATCATTCTCTTCGGCTTCCGTTGTTTCGGGCGTGGCGGTGGAACCGGCAGGATTGCCGAGATTGATGGAATCCTTCGGATTAAGAGCGGGGTCGGATGACCCGGACCCGCTGGACATGCCCGCCCCGTTGGGATTTACTTCGCCGCTTTTTCCGCTGTTTTCATAGGCGTCCACCAGCGCGCCGCGCCGGGAATCAGCCGAGGGCCCGCCGCCGCTTAAAGTAGCGTTCACCGCCGCCGCCTGATTGCGCGCGCCGGACAGCGAACTGGTTTTCCGGCTGGAACCTGACAGTCCGGCACGGGCCGCGCTCTTCAGCCCGTTCGCGGAGCCGGTTCTCACGGCTCCCTCGGACAAACCGCCGGCCGCGCCGGACCGCTGCCCCAAAGCCGAAGACGAACCGCCGCCGCTCGTGCTGCTTCCGCCGGAACCGCTCCCTACCCCCGCAACGGCGGACAGCCGCGGAATAACAGCCGCGGGCGCTTCAGCCGCCGCGTCGGCTTTCATCTCCTCGCTTTCGGCGGAAGAAGCCTGCTCTTCCGCTCCGGCCGCCCCGGCCGGAGCGTCTTCGGAAAAAACTTCGTCGCCCTGCTGTCCTTCTTTAAGATAATCAAGCGAGGACCGGCTGTCCACCACATTCGACTTTGCGGCACGGTTGCTCTCCGCGTCGCTTACCAGCGCGTCATAATAAGGATCGCTGAAAAGGCTGTGCGCCTCCGCGCCGGGAGAATTGTTGCTCATCACGTTATACACCAGACCCGCTCCGGCAACCAGCGTCATCCCGCCTACCGCCAGCCCCGCAATACCGGCCTTTGTCCCCAGCAAAGCGGACAGAACTCCCCCTGAAGAGCTTCCTCCGAACAAGCTTCCGGCCGACGCCGGCACGGCTTCCCCGCCCGCCCCCACCGCGCCGTTTCCGCGCAGCAGGCGGGAAAGGTAAGGGATCAGCCCTTTTCTTTCTTTCTTGTCCTGCGCCTGTTCTATATTCGGCATCATCATAACCTTGCTCCGGACACTTCAAAATTTAAGGCTGGACGACAAATTTGAAAATATTATGGAAGCCACCGTCACTCCCATCGAACCGAAAAGCGCGCCCATAGCCACTGTCAGGCCGATCTGCAAAAGCATCTTCATCATCTGGGTTTTCGTATCCTCTTCGGAAGTGGATTCCTCGGTGGCCTCGGGAACGGTTGGATAGGTGATAGTCCTCACATTGCCCGTGGTGTCGTGATTGGTATTCAAACGGTCAGCACCCAGATCAGGCAGACGACTGATCCCGGATTTTACAACCTCCACCCCGTCCATTGACACTTTAAGTTTGGGCGAACTGTCGCCAAACGCCGCGCCGGCGGCGGCAGCCATGGAAGCGACATTGCCGCTCTGGGCGGCGGCCGCGCTTAGCTGCACGGTCTTTTCAAGAGAGGACAGCGAGCGGTTGCCCGTGCCGGAACCGGCCGGCCCGCCCATTGAACCCGACCCGACGGTCCCGCCGGGCGAAAACGCGCTTTTCTGGCTGGCCGAGGCGGTAACGCCTTTTGAGGCGCCCGCGCTGCCACTGCTGCTGCCGCCTCCGCCACCGCTCAAACCGCTGGACATGGCCTGCAGCTTGGCCTGCAATGCGGCCGCCAGGCCGCCCGCGCTGTAGTCAGCCGAAGCGCTTTTGCTGCTGCGCGGCGCGGACACTCCGCGCCCGCCCGAAGAAGCCGCCGCACCGGCTGACGCGCTGGCCGAGCTTGCTCCGACCCCGTTATATTGGAACATCAGCCCTTCGTCGCCGGTGGGCATATACAGGCGCGAGGAAGCCGAGTCGCCGTTCTCGCCGTCAATCGCTCCGCCCGGCGCAAGGCCTTCATACACGCTGTCCCACGATTTCATGCTGGCGACCGCGCCTTTCGACTTCCCGCCATTATAATAATCGCTGGTGGCGGTATTTGTAAGCATCGGATAAGAGATCCACAGCCCTGACAGGAACAGCAATATGCCGCCGATAACGGCATATTGTTTAGCCTGATTCCTTGTCTGGGTTGCGAAATTCATAACTCCCCCGCTGACATAAAAAACCAATCCGCGCTCAGGGACCCAGCCGCTGCCTGCTCCCTGAAGAGCTTTGATGCCTGTTCCGGTTTTCAAAAAACAAACGGCGCATCCTTTCTCGCCGGGCGAATAAATGCTTCCGTATTGCTATTCGCCCCCGCAGGATACACGCCTAGTCTAACCCGGCGACCGCGGTTTGTCAAGACCCAAAAGCCCTCAAAACGCCTTCTCAAACCCGTCGGGCCGAACACTGTTCCCGGTCAACGAAATCCGGCCCGGCAACATTTGACACAAACTTCCCGGATAATGCGCTTTGAGCGGGCCGGCCCGGTTCTACCGGGCCGGCCCGCCATGCACATCAGAAACCAATACCGGTAAACCCTTTATCCAGCCAGGCTTCCACACCGGAAAGCGCTCCTCCGGAATGCAGCCCGCCGGCCATGAACAGCGACATCCCTGAAAAAACCATGGAAACAACCGAACAAATCGCAATAAGCGTTTTGCTCCCCTTGGAAAAAGCGTCAAGATCTTTCAACCCGGTCATGGCCTTGAACCCGGCAACGGCGGTAAGCAAACCGGACGCGGCCATAGCCAGACCTTCCAGCCGCTGACCCTGCGCAAACATCAGGTAAAGCCCGTATGCCATCACGGCCAGACCGATAACCATGACAACTTTCGCGATAATCTGCGAAACAGCCAGACTAAGCAGTTTCGGAGCGAATGTGATCAGCAGCAGCAAAGCATTGGCCGCAATCAGCGCGATTTTCGCTATCTGGCTTATCTTGGCCCACGGAGTAGTGCTTTCTTCCGATTCGGTAGTATCGGCCGTTGAACCGCTGCCGCCGGTGGGATTGCCAAGATTGGTGGAATCCTTCGGCATGGCGGCCGGATCCGAAGCGCCTGACCCGCTGGAAAGGCCCGCGCCGCCCGATGCCACTTCACCGCTCTTGTCATTATTTTCATAAGCGTCCACCAGCGCGCCGCGCCGCGAATCGGCGGAAGAACCGGCGCCGCCCAAAGTCGTCCCTACCGCACGCGCCTGATTGCGCGCGCCGGAAAGTGCGCCGGCTTTTCTGGTACCCGCTGTCCGGCCCGCCCGCACCGAACTTGAAAACGCGCCGGATTGTCCCGTCCGCACCGCGCCGGCGGAAGTCGAGCCGCCGCGGGCGGTCGCGCCGGAGCCGATCGCTCCGCTGGAACTGCTGCCCCCTGATCCGCCAGAACTGCCGCCAAGCCCCATGCCGGACGTAGCCGCCAGGCGCGGGATTGAAGCCGCCGGCGATGCCGCGGAGGCGTCAGCTTTCGTTTCCTCGGTATCGGAAGCGGGCGCGGCGCCCGCGTCATCAACAGCGGCTTCGTCAGCCACATCGTCCGACGCGTTCGCCTCGTTGAAATAGTCAAGCGAGGATTTGCTGTCCACCACATTCGATTTGGCCATGCGGTTGCTTTGCGCGTCGCTCACCAGCGCGTCATAATAAGGATCGCTGAAAAGACCGCGCGCGGCATCGCCGGAAGAATTGTTGCGCATCACGTTATAGGCAAGACCAAGCCCGGCGAGCAATGTCATCGCCCCGATAGTCAGCCCCGCTATGCCCGCCTTGGTTCCCAGCAGCGTAGCCAGAAACCCGCCGCCGAACGGCGAACCGCCGCCGAGCAGCCCGCCGAAAAGGCCCCGTCCGGCCGCACCGGTGACACCGGTCGCGGCTTCGCCCGAGCCCACAGCCCCGCTCCCTTTGAACAAGCGGGACAGATAAGGAATAAGACCTTTCCTTTCTTTTTTATCTTTCTGCTGAACTGTCACATGATGCACATTCATAACCTTCCTCCCTAAGCAGTATCAGGCGGGGCGCCGGACACAAGAACAAAAAAACCTGTCCATACCGCTTTTTTTAGTCCCTATTGCCGACATCGCAACGTCATCACAAAATACACTATTTGCTCTCAGAGACCCACTCGCAACTTGCTCTCTGAAGGGCCGAACCGCAACAGACTGTTCAAACATACTCTTCTCATCTATACAAAACTATCATCCGGTAGTACTGTCACTGCCATCCGTTTTCATCACTGACATCACGGATGAATTGGAAGTAAAATCTACAGGAGTGGTTGACGCAGGCGTGGCATTTCCGTTAATACCCAGGGAATCCAGCTTTTCCGTGCAGGTGGATCCGCCTGCACCGGAAGTGAGAAGGAAACCGGTGGCTCCCAGAATAGCTCCGCCGATAGCAAGCGCGACAACCGGCCAGGCTATGGGACAAAGCGCCGCCAGGCTCAGTCCAATCGCGCCGTCCCTTATAAAGGTGCCGACAACAAGCTGGCCCTGTTCATTTATGATCTGGTTGCCGATATAAGCCGCTCCCATGCATAACGCAAAAGCCGCCGCGCGCAAAGCTATAACCAGCCAGGGAATGACACAGACAAGCGCAGCGAGCAGCAGGGCGCAGGCAAGAATCATAAACCCGCATGCCCAGTTTATAAGCCGTTCCAGCTGCACGTTTGCCTGAACCGCAGCCTCTTTTTCTTCCGGAATAATATTGGTCGAGCAATCCTCTTTCGCCTTACCATACTCGTCAATACATGTGGTGGTGTCGGTATTAAGATCGGTCGTCCTGCTGGTGACATTGCTGGTTACAACGCTGGTCAGAATGCTTGTGGTATTGACGGTTACGACACTTGTAGTATTGACGGTCGTAACGCTCGTAGTGTTGCCGGTCGCGCCGCTGCCGCCTGAAGTTGTCCCGCCCGACGGCGTGACTATCGGCGTTTCGGAGCCGGGTTTTTGAGGATCGCCGGACCAGGCGGAATCGGAACCCGAACGCCGGTCCTGCTCATTCTCGGAATCCAGCACCGCGGCTGTCATGCCTTTATTAATCGCCGCGGCCTGCGAATGCGCCTTGCCCGAACTGCCGCGGCTGTCGCCTGAAAGCGCCGCTGCCGAAAAACGCGAGGCTTTTCTGAGCCCGGACACCTTGCCAAGACTCAGGCCGCCGGTGGACAGACCTGCGGAACCGGGCAAAGCCGCCGAACCGGAATCCCCGCTCCAGCCGGCTCCCCGTGAACTGTTCCCGATGCTTCCCGTCCCGCCGCCCATGCCGCCGGTACTGCCGCCGCTGCCGCTGCCCCCGAGATAACTGTATTTGGAGCCGCTAAGCACATCGTTAAGGCGCGGCAGGGAAGCCGGGCCGGCATCGCCTGCGCTGCCGGCCGGTTTGCCGGCCGCTTTGGCTTCATCGGCGATTTCGGGCATTTCCTCATCATCAAGATTGGATTCTTTTCTCTCATCCCCGTCAACAGCGAAATTTCTGTCCGACAGCATCTGCAGGGAGGACTTGTTATTGGCCATACGGTCAACTTCAGGTATATAGGGCTGGCTGGTGTTCATGCTCACAAGCCCTGACCGGCCGACAGCTTCCTCGTTTTTCCCGAACCAGCCGGACTTGGCCAGCAGCAGACCCGCTCCCGCCACACCGGCGGCAAGCAGAGCCATCGCGGCAAGCGCCCCGATTTTTCCGCCGAGCAGCCCGCCGCCCGCGCCGAACGCGCCGAACAGTCCGCTTCCGCGCGAACCGGCTCCGGCCAGACCCCGCACCCCTGCCGCGCCGCGCCCGCCTCCGAACAGCGATGAAAACAGGCGGCTGAAAAACCCGCCTCCTTCACCCGCCGCGCCGCCAAGACCGCGGGCGCCGGTTGCAAGCCGCGAACCGGCCGCCAGATCCTCGGCACCGGCCGCTCCGCCAGACAACCCCCGTCCGCCTTTGCCAAAAGAAGAAAAAAGCCGGCTGAAAAATCCGCCTTCCTGAGCCGCGCCGCCGCGCACTCCCACGCCAGCCGCAGAAGAAGCGTTTTCGCCTCCCAAAAGCCACGGCGGCAGCCCCTTTTTTTCCTTTTTCTTCTTGTCTTCGGCGTTTTCGAAAACGGGTACCGTTATTTTGATTACCGAATCGGTCTGTTTGTTATTGTCGTTCATACTGACCACCGCCTGAAGTTCCGCGCGAATTTCCAAATGAATGCCGGCCCTTTCGCCCGGAAAATATTAAATGAACCCGAAAACCGCCTGCAACGATTTGCCGCCTTATACCGGATCAAACAAAAATATTTGAGCACCCAATCCGCCGGACCGGCGGGCAAACTGCGCGCCCGACTACCGATCCCCGCAGGGTACTATCCTTAGTCTACAGCCACCTGCCCGTTTTTTCAAGGCCCAAGTTGTGAAATTTCAGCCGGGCCGGACTAAGCGACTCCTTCAGCGGAGCGCTCCGCTTTAAACAGCCTGCGCCTGCAATCGCCATTCCATAACGCCCGCCACTTCCGTAACTTCACAAAAACCAGCCGTAACTGCAATCCGGACTTGCGAAAAAATCCCGCGCAAAGCCTTGGGAACACACTCAGTTGCTCAGGCCCGGCAAACTGAATTCAAGATACCGGTCGCGCGGAGCGACATATTTGGTCGTGTTAAGAATCGCGCCATTGCCGCACATCGTGTCATAACCGCGCCCGCAGGTGACGGAATCGTAATGCGAGCAGACGGTGTTTTCGCCGCCCCTGCACAGCATGGTCTGCAGCGCGCCGGAAAGCACGGTAATATGCGCGTTTATATCGATCTGGCACCACACCTGGGACTGCGTGAACTCGACATCCACACTCGACAGCCCGGGATAACTGCCCACACCAAGGTACTCGCGCACATATTCGCTGATCCTGAACTCGAGATTATCGTTGTATCCTTGATATGTCACCGAGCGGTGCGATTGCAGCTGATACCGCCGCGCGGCATAAAAAGCCGCGATCTCCATTTTCTGAACCAGTACAAGCAGAAAGAAAATACGCACCATGAAAAGCATGAAAATGAAAAGCAGCGGCAGCATCAGCACCACTTCAGTGATGGCCTGGCCTTTCCGGTTTGATTTGCGGAGAAAAAATTTCATAATGCTCACGGATCCAGCACTACAAGGTATTTCGGCGTGGGGTCCGGCCAGAGGGTGTTATTGTCCCCGCCGCCGCCCTGCGTGAAAATTGAAGAACGCACGGACACTTTATTGTGCACGCACAGGCCGCTTCCGCATTGCGCGTCGCCGGCGAGACTGTTCACATCCGTATTGAAGAAATTGTCCTCGGCCACCCAGTTCTGATAGACATCAATCCCGTTGCCGAGCGCCGTGAGCCTGCCTATCTCGGCGGGTGTAAACACCCGGAACTGGAACAGCTTGTCCTGCGCGCCGGGCGTAGCTGCGAACACCGAATCTACCGGCTGAAAATCCCGCGTGATGCTGGATAAATTCGTAAGGCTCATGACGGTCTGCTGGGTTGAATACCAATACCTTATTGATGTCAGAAACTTCGGGTCGGTTTCAAAATTGAAACTCCCGATTCCGGAATTGGGCGCATCGCCGGAAAGACCGGACTGGCCGCAGGAATTTTCATCGGTTATCGGAGAGCCGCGCGATTCGGTGCAGTCCCCCGCGTTCAGATGATAGGCCTTGCGGAAAAAAGCATGGTTTGCGATAAGCGTCTTAAACACCGCCGTCTGCGAATTGCTCACGTTGCCCAGCAGCGCGTACACCTGGAACCAGAATGAATACTGCGCGTAAGCCACGTCCTTGTTGATATACACGTCATACGCGGGATAACGGCAGGCAGATTCCCATACCTGCGGCGTCACGCATTGCAGGGGCCGCGCGGAGCCGGTAAAAGAGGCGCGGTCCCGGAACAGATAGTTATGCGGATCCCATGCGGGATTTTCAACATTCCAGTTCGTCACGTTGTTCGATCCGCTCGCGCCGTCGCCATGCGCGCCGAGAAACCTTATCGGCCACAGCTTTGAAGAATCAGCAATCCCCTCCACGGTATCAAGGCTCATGGGCCCGGCCAGGTTATAAAGGGTGGCCGGCGACTTGTTTGCGATAGCGGCCCGGCTGGTTTCGTTCCAGGTCGGGTAATTGCCGTTGGCCAGCATGATGTCCTGCATGTAGACCTTGACGCAGCTTGTCAGCGAATTGGCGGCAAGGCAGGAATAATTGCCGGCGGCATCGGTGTGGTCCTGATAATTTTCCGTGAAGATACGGTATGGAAACGCGCCGTTCACATAAGCGGTGCGGTTAAAGAAATCCGAATAGTTCTCCATCTCGATGGTGGAAGCGATGTCGGCGGCAAGCTGGTATTTGATTTTGGCGCGCGACAGTTTGGCCGTTTCCAGCAGCAGGATCACGAATATCCAGAGCGTCGGCAGCACGAATATGGCAGGCATGAGCAACTGGCCCTTTTTTGTAAGGGCCAGCCGGCGCAAAGACTTCATTGGTCCGTCGAAAATGCGCATATCGAATACCGCCGATTACCCGGCGCCGGATCCTAACTGCCTGCCGGCACTATCAGACCGACCAGCGTGAAAAACCCGCCCCGCAGAATATCGCTTGCCGAGGTGAAAATAGTAACCGCCAAAGCGACAACCATCGCTATCAAAAGCAGATACTCTATAGCCGTCTGCCCGCGCCGGCACACAGCCCGCCGGGCAAATAAGCCCGCGACACCCGCCAGACTCCGCGCCGTTCTTAAAAACGCCATATCCATGTTATAGCCCTAAACCGAACCGCCCGCAAGGCTTATTCATTCCCCCGGTGACTCAGGACTCGAATTTGCTGTCCTCGGCCGAAATAAGCCCCCGTTCGATCGCCTTGACAACCGCTTCGGTCCTGTTGGAAACGCCAAGCTTCTGGAATATGCTGTTAAGATGGTTTTTTATCGTCTTGACGCTGCAGTTCAGTTCGCTGGCGATTTCCTTGTTGCTTTTGCCGCGGCCCAGCAGATCCAGCACCCGCATTTCAGTTTTGGTCAGCGCCGCGGGCGACGACGCGGTGCCCGGCGCGCCGTTCATCTGGCGCAGGCCCTGTATCAGCTTGCCCATCAGCTGCTGCGGAATCATTACGCCTTCGCTGGCGAATGTTTTGAGCGCGTTCACCAGTTCGGACGCGGGCAGCATTTTCGACAGGTAACCGTTGGCGCCCGCCTGAATGGCTTCCATGACGTGCGCCTCGTCCTCAAAGCTCGACAGCACGACCACGTTCGTCTGCGGCACCTCTCCGCGTATTATCCGCGTGGCGGAAATACCGTCCATTTTAGGCAGTTTGATATCCATCAGGATAACGTCGGGTTTCAGCTTCCTGGCCATTCGCACGGCTTCCTCGCCGTCCGGCGCCTCGCCCACCACCTGGATCCATTTCTCGCCTTCCAGCAGGTCTTTTATGCCTTCCCGGAACAAAGTCTGGTCATCCGCAATCATGACGCTTATCGTTTTTTTGACCTTCGCCATTATATGGCCTCCCCTGTTACTGTGCCTTGCCTTGCTGCGCCTTCGGTCTGCACCGCTTCTTCAGCCGCCGGAGCGGCGGTAGGAATAACAAACTGGAACACCGACCCTTTGCCGTTGCCTTCGCTCTCCGCCCAGATCCTGCCGTTATGCGACTCTATAATCTCTTTCGCTATCGAAAGACCCAAGCCCAGCCGCCCGGCTTTTTTGCCTTTGCTGCTGCTTTGATAAAAACTCTGAAACAGTTTGCCGGCGTCTTCCGGGTCAAGACCCTGGCCGGTGTCTTTCACCGCGACGCGCACCCGCCCTTCCTCCACCGCTTCCACTATAACCTTTATGGACCCGCCGCGCAATGTGTGTCTTATCGCGTTTTCCAGCAGATTCTGCAAAACCTGCGTTATCCGCCTGCGGTCCGCGCAAACCATGAAACTGCCGCGCACGTCGCTGGCGACCGAAACCTCTTTCTGCGCCGCCCGGCTGCGGGGCCCTTCAATGAGATTTTCCACAAGTTTTTCAATCTCGAAATAGTTTTTCTCAAGCCTGAACTTGCCTTTCTCTATGGAGGCCCAGTCAATCAGGTCGCCTATCAGCTGGGAGATCTGCTCTATCCCGCTGGTAATATAGGCAATCTTCTGGGCCTGCTCCTCGTTGGGAGTCAACGAGGTCACCAGCATCTCGAAACTTATCTGCAGCATCATCAGCGTGTTCGACAGGTCATGCGAAGCCATTGAAAGAAACTTCGATTTCATGTCGCTCAGATTGGTCAGTTCGCCGTTTTTCTTTTTCAGTTCCGCGACCAGATTCTTTATATTCTGCTCAAGGTAATATTTTTCCAGCGCTTTCTGGATGATCCGCTTTAGATACGCGAAATCAACCGGCTTGATCAGGAAATCATACACCGACTCCTGGATCGCTTTCACCGCAGTATCCAGCGACGCGTGCGCCGTCATCATCAGGATCTGGCTTTCGGTGTTGAGCCCGCGGATATCGCGGATAACTTCTATGCCGGTTTTGTCCGACAGGTTGAAATCCATCAGAATCACATGAAAAAACTGCGAAGCCACCAGTTCCATCGCCTGCGCGCCGCTGGCCGCCTGAAACACCTCATACCCCTCCATCGCCAGCAGATCCGCCAGCGTGTCCCGGAGATTGTCGTCATCGTCCACAATAAGTATCTTGGCTGCGCCGTCCATAGTCAGTTCCTCACGCCCGGGAATCGCCCGGATATACGGGTATATACATTCTGAAAGCCGTGCCGTGTCCAACCGCGCTTTCTATTTCCACCCGGCCTTTGTGCCGGTCTATCGCCTTTTTTACCACCGCCAGCCCCAACCCGGTGCCGCGGGCCTTGGTGGTGAAGAAAGGGGTGAAAATCTTTTCAATCACATCCGGCGCGATCCCGGACCCGGTGTCCGACACGCTCACCCGCGCGTATCCGCCGGACAGCGCCGATTCCACGGTCAGTTCCCCGCCCTCCGGCATCACCTCCAGCGCGTTGCCCAGCAGATTTCGGATCGCCTGCTTCATTTCCTCCGCGTCAATGCTGACTTCCGGGTTTTCCTGCGCGTAATACGTGACCACTTTCACGGTCTCCGGAACCGGATACGCCGCCATGATATCTTCCAGATAGTCGTTTATCCTCACCGGTTTGAGGATCAGCTCCCGCGTCCGGGCAAAACCGAGTATCTCGTTTATGATGCCGTTCGCCTGCTGGATTTCGGACTCGATAATGGAAAGATGCTTGCTGATTTTCGCATCCACCTCGCCACGGGCGTTCAGCTTGGCTTTTATAAAATACGCAGAGTTGTTTATTACCGCCAGCGGATTGCGGATCTCGTGGCTCACCACCGACGACATCTGCCCGATCGCCGCCAGCCGCTCTTTTTTTATCAGCTCCTCATGGGCGGATTTCAGCTCCCGCGTCCGCGCCTCCACCCGGCTTTCAAGCGAGCGGTTCAGATTTTCAAGCTCGCTTTTTGCGCTGAGCAGTTCGATCCGCTTGCGGTGTATGCTCTCGCTCATCTGCAGAAACGACTGCGCCAGATCGCCGATCTCGTCGTCAGGCATCCGCAGCGTCGGCAGCGACTCGAATTCCCCGTCGCCCAGCATTATCGCCGCTTCGCGCAGGGTGCGGATCGGCCGCGTAAGTATCAGCGAAAAAACATAGCCCACCGCGAAAATCCCCAGCACGAGTCCCGCAAGCAGGTGCAGCGTCTTCTCCATCATTTCGTCGGCGGGCCGGTAAATGATCGCAACCGGCTTCTGGATATACACCGTCCAGCCCAGATCCTTCACTCCGGCAAACGCGCCCAGCACCTGGGTTCCGTCCGCCAGCCGGATCTCCTTTCCGCCGCTCTGCCCGGGATAGCGGATCAGCACATCCGACACCTCGCGCGGCATTTTCGATTCCGGCGCAAACACCTGGCTCATATCGGAATGGGCGACAAGAAATCCGTCCCGCGCCACGATCGCCGCCTCCACGCCCGAAGCCGCCGGAAAACCGGTTTTGAGAATGCTGCTCAGCCCGTTGAGACTGAGTTTAACCAGAATCGCGCCTTTGGCTTTGCCCGTAGCGTTGTCAATAACCTGCACGCCCAGCGTTATTGTCGGATACTGCCGCATGAAACGCTCAAGCGAACCCATATACTCGCCGTTTTTCATCGTTTCGGCAAAAGCCGGTTCCTGCGCGAAACTGCGCAGTTCCGGCTCCTGCACGAACCGGTCGGCCCGGGCGGTTTCGTTGCCGGCGGAATCCACCACCGACATCTCAAGAAAAGCCGCGTGTATCTGCATCAGCCGGTTAAGCCCGGCTTTCTTCTGCGCCAGCCCGTCGCCCTGGAAATCCGGCAGACGCACGGCATCGAACAAAACATTGCGGAACGAACTGACATAGGTATACGCCGTATCGCTCATCCCGGCGGCAAGCGACTGCTGGTCTCCGAGCGCGGCCTGCTTCAGTGTCCGCCTGCTCAGCGACAGCATGTAATAGCCCACCAGCATCAGCGGTATCAGCGATACCGCAAGCAGGATCAGCAACAGCTTCGTAAACAGCTTTCCGCGTTTTCTGTTCATATATACACGCCGCGCATCTCGCACAGACCCGCCGCGCCAACGAGGCCCGGCATACCCGTCTTAATTGCTACACGAGCCGTCCGCTTTTCCTGTCAGTTTTATTTTTTCAAAACCCGGCAGTTTTTTAAGCGAGTCAAGCCCGGGCAGAATCACCCTGCCTTCCCAAACCAGAGTCGGCGACGCGCCTATCCCAAGCCCGCCCACATAAGCCGCGTCGCGTTCCAGAAGCGTCTTGCCGTGCTCAAAACCAGCCTGTATATCCGCGACGGCGATGCCGGCTTTCTCGGCCGCGGCCTCCCACAGGCTGGAGCGGTAATCTTTATTGCGTTGCGTCAGATAATCCCAGAATTTCTCCGGGTATTTTTCGTTTATCAGCAGTTGCCGCACCGCCTCTTCCCATTCGGCGGTTCCGTGCAGACTGTCAAACGTCACGCCTTTCGGGCCTGTCGAGGCGGTCACAATGTAATGCACGCGGACAGGCACATCCTCCGGCCAGGTTTTGTCTTTCCTGTTCTCGATCACGGCGTCAAGCGCCTGCACCCCGAACGGACACTGCGCCATCACAAAAAGTTCCAGCTGTTTCTCCGCTTTCGGACGCGAAACAAAAACTCCCGCGCGGCTGGTATCGTTTACAACCAGCAGTTCGCCCCGCCGCACAAGCAACCCGTTCTTTATCGGATACGCGAGCGTTTTCGCGACAGCCGGATTGTACCTGATGGCGTAAAACGGCAGAAAATTCATGTCAACATCCTTGAATTGCGCCATGCCCGACGCTTTGGAATAAGGAATAGCGGAATATTCCGGCTTATGCGCTTTTAAAAGCCGCTTGAGCCCGCCAGACAGCTGCGGATCCTCCTTTCCGAACCCGTCCTCGTCGGAAACCACAACGTAAATGTACGCCCGGTCCTTTTCTGAAAACTCGATTTTCGGTATGGTGCAGCGCTTCGCTTTCGGCAGAATCTCGTTAAAAGCGGTAAGCAGAGGAATCAGCCCGTATTCGCCCGAATACGGCATGTCGTTGATGAACAGCATCGGAAATTTTATTCCGATCCGCTCCTGCTTCTCGTTCGCCTCGGCCAGCTCGGTTTTCGCGGTTCTGGCGACATCGGCTTCCAGTTTCACCGGGTCTATGCCCGCGAACTGGGCGGCGTCGCGCCAGCCGTCGGACCAGGGGCTCATGCTCCGCCCGACTATATAATTCCACATCCGCTCCGGATACAGTTTTTTCACCGTCAGCATGCGGCCCGCTTCCTCCAGCCCGTCAGGGCCGGTGCCGCCGGCCGAATAGACTCCGGCCGGATCCTTCAGAACCAGCGGCGCGACCGCAAATCTGAACCGGCCCGGCAGCCGCGTTTCAACCGCGTTCAAAATCAGCAGCATCTGCCAGCTGTTCTGGGACGTAGCCTCCACATAAAGATCAATCCGCGGTTTTTCCGCCGCCGTCGCGCCATACCCCGGCGAAACCGACGCCACAGCAAATATGCACACACAGGCAGCTAGCAGCTTTTTCATCTAGGAATTCCTCTCTTTAAAAAATCCGCCTATCCGGCGGCACAAAGCGGCGATATCAAAGGGCTTAAACAGGTATTCGTCCACGCCGGCGGCATCGCCGGCGGCGCGCTCCGCGTCCGAGAGCATGCGCCCGGTCATCACCATGACACGCACCGTTTCTCCAGGCATGGATTTCAAATCCCGGCACAGTTTGTATCCGTCCGTGTCCGGCAGCTGAAAATCAGCAAGCACCAGCGCAGGTTTGCGGGCCGCGGCCGCCAGCGCCTCGGCGCCGCTGGCCGCGCCGTACGCATCTATACCGGAAAGCTCCAGAATTTCGCACAGACTCTCCCGGAGGTTCTTGTCATCGTCCACCACAAGCACTCCGTATCCGTTCATTACTCCGGCCTCCGCTCGAATTTATACCCGAGGCAGGGCACGGTTCTTAAATTCCGCCCGAACCCGCCCAGCTTGTTGCGCAGCCGGCTGACATGCACGTCCACCGTGCGCGGCGAACCGAAATAATCCGGCCCCCAGACTTTCCTCAGCAGCCCGCGCCGGTCAATAACGCGGCCGGGATTTTTCAGCAGTTCAAAAAGCAGCTCGAATTCCTTATGCGTAAGGTCAACCGCCGCAGTGCCGAGCTTTACCGTCCTGCGCGTAATATTCAGCTCAAGCCCGTCAAACCCGATAGCGTCGTCATGCTCGTGAAAAAACATCCGCCTGAGTACCGCCCTGAACCTGGCCGCTATCAACCGGCTGCCCTGCCCGGGCGAGAAACACTCGTCCGCGCCCGCTTCAAAAAACGCCAGTTCAGAAGCGGCGTTTAAACCGCCGCTCCCGTCCAGCGCGCCAAATGCCGCCACACCCAGCAACAGGCCCCTTTTGCCCAACTCGCGCACGGCAACCGGTCCGAACTCCGGGCTTTGCCCGGCCACAACCGCATAACAATCGCCGCCGCCCAGCAAATTAACCGCCGTTTCCATATTATCGGCAAATACCGCCGCCACGCCCGCCGCCTGCAGCGGCGTGACGATAAAACTGGCCTGCTCGCAAAGAAAAACCGTCCTGACGCTTTTCACTGTTATCGCGGATGCGCTATTCGGCTGCGTCCTCGACTTCTTCCGCCTGCACAAGATCAATCTTTATGCCGCGCAACCCCAGAACCGAACAGAAAAGATTGTAAATGAACGCGCAAGCAAGCTGTATCCCCATTATAGCGACCATGTAAAGCACCGCGAAAATCAGCACCCCGGCAATCCGGGAGGTGGTGGTCATCGGTTCGATATACGGACTGGGCGCTATCACAAAGGTCATCAGCCCGGCAATAAGCCCTATTACTGAAACCACCAGCGGCACCGCCGAAAAAACCAGCGACATCAATGGAATTGCTTTTATTTCGTATTTCATCGGACAATCTCCTTAATTATAAAATTACCGCGTTTGAGGCTTGAACAACACCAGCGTGCGGCGTATGGTGCCGCCGGTCTGCACCTGCATGGCGCGCACATGGCAGGGCACGCCGTTCAACTGGACATCACCCTCCACCGTCTGACGTGGATTATCCATCGCCATGCCGATTATCCGCAGCACGTCCTGCTGCTGGCTGTCAATAATATCCAGCAGATGTTTCTTCTCGCCGGCATGGTTTAAATCCAGCTCGAAATTGGCGAACAGCACATAATTATCCTCATCAACCACAAACGCCCGCGAAGAAGTGTCAACCGCGGTGGACAGCACCGACAGCCACCACATGGACTCGTCCGACTGGCGCTGCCGCTCCCGCTCCGCGAACAGTTCGAACTCCTGCCGGATCTTTGCCAGAAGCCCCGCCAGCGCGTTCGCCAGTTCGCCCAGCTCGTCCCGGCGCGGCGCGTATTTTATTTCAAGGTTTTTCGTGGAAATGGCCTCCACGCTGTCACGCAGCAGCATGAGCGGCGCGAGTATGAAAAACCGCAGGTAAATCCACAGCGGCAGACCTATAAGTATCAGCACACCGACCGCGCCGAAAATGTACTTCGTCATCGCGGAACTGATAATCTGGTCCGAGCTTTCCTTTGAAACCTGCAGGTTGAGTATGCCGATTATCGTTTCGCCTTTGGCCTTGAGCGGAATGGCGATATCAAAAAACGGCTGGTTTTTAAATGAACGCACCTTCGGCTGGCCCGTATTGTAGGCCATCGCGATAGCCGGAGTTTCAACCCCGATCTCTTTTTCATACTGGTCAAACGGCATGCCGATCAGCCGGGCCTGCCGATGCCAGCGCACGATACCGTTCCCGTTAAGATACAACACATCCGCGATACGCTTGTCGCCGCCCAGCCAGCTCATCACATCCACTTCTTCCAGCGTGGGATAGAGTTTCTGGCGGATCAACCCCTTGATCAGGTCTGGAGTTTTGATGCGCACCGTCTCAATCATATCCTGTTTGAGTTTTTCCTCGAACGTCCACCGGAACAGGTTATAATAAAACAGCCCGCCCATCACCATCACATAAACGCCGACCACAAGAAAACATAAAGTCCATTTGATGGATATTTTCATATCATGCCCGTGCTGTCACACATTGTCCTTCGGCCCTACTGCGCATACATTTCCTCAATGCGCTTAAGCCCGGCGTCCGGTTCGGAATAGCCGGGATCAAGCTGCTTGGAAATGGTCCATTCCTCGCGCGCCTTGTCATAGTCGTTCTGCTGAAAGAAAATCAGGCCACGCAAATAATGCTGGCGAGCCGCTTTCTTGTTTTCCGCGCTCACATCCTGCGTCGCGCCCGGCAGAGAGCTTCCGTCGGGATTCGTGCCGCCGTTGCCCATTTCCTGCTGCATCCTGGCCTTGCGCGCCTCTTCAGCCTCCCTGCGTTCCCGCTCCGCGTCCTCCGCGGCCGCGCGCTGGGCTTCCTCCGCCTTGCGCAGCTTGGCTTCTTCGTCGCGGCGCATCTGTTCCTTGGCGCGCGCGATAAGCAGATTCACATACTTTTTGTCGTAGCCCCATTCCTTGGCCTTGTCCCACTGCTCGATCGCCTGGTTGTAGCGCCGCGCGGAATAAGCTTTCTTGCCGCTGGTTATAAAACTCCCGCCTATCTCGTTGCGCACTTCTTCCGCCAGTTTCTGGGCTTTGGAATCGCCCGGCTGGATGACAAGCACTTCTTTAAGAGCCTTGTACGCCTGCACGACTTTTCCCTGTCCGTAATAGTCAAGCGCAAGCTGCAGCTGCTTGTTGGCCCGGTCGGCCCGCAGTTCGTTCTCGACTTCCGCGATCTTGCCGATAATCTCCTGGTCGCCTTTTTTCAGCAGCAGCGCGTTATACCACTGCATAAGCGCTTCGTCCAGCCGATGCTCGCTGTACGCGATATTGCCGCGGCGCAGATGTTCCGCCGCTATCTCCCGGTTGGCTTTTTTCAGCCAGTAACTGGCTTTCAGGTTGCCGGGAGAGAGCTTGAGCACATCGTCCCACAGCCGCGCCGCCTCTACCAGCCGGCCTTCCTTATAAAGCCCCAGCCCCTGCGAAAACTTTTCGTCAATGAGCGCCGATTCCGATAAAACGCCCCTGCGGGCCCCGCCCAGCTCGCCGGACGCCTGCATCAGCAGCCGCGCATCCTGATAATTGGGATCTATGGAGAGAATTTTCCGGGCCAGTTCCTGACTCTGTTCGTAATCGCCCTCTTTGTACAGGCGATACGCATTGTCGTAAATACCGCCCAGCATGTGATGCTGCACCCGCTGTTTTTCCAGCTGGATGGTCATCAGATACTGCCGTTTCTCTTCCGCGCTGGAAATGGTGCCCACATCAACTTTCTTCAAATCCAGAAACAGGCTCTCCTCACTGCCGCGCGGAACAACCGGCTCCTCCGCCGCGAAAAGCTGCGGAACCGCGCCCGCCAGAAATAAAAAAAATGCGAGTTTCTTCATAATCGGACTATTTCACTCCCCCCCCCATCGAGCGGACCATATCCATCGCCATCGGAGCCAATACCAGCAGGAACACCGGCGGAAATATAAAAAAGAACAGCGGAAAAAGCATCTTGGTGGAAGCCTGGGCCGCCAGTTTCTCCGCTTTGTTCATGCGGCGAAACCGCATATCAGCCGCGAAACTGCGCAGCAAATCCACCAGACTTGTGCCCAGCTCGTCGGACTGCACGATAAGCCCCACAAACGAACGCAGATCCTGCAAGCCCGTGCGCGCGGCAAACCGGCCCAGAGCATCTCGCCGGGTATGGCCCAGCTGGATTTCCACAAGCATCTTGTCCACTTCCTGCTCAAGCGCGGTTTTGTTTTCCGTCAGCCTGATGATCCGGTCAAACGCAGTTATATAGTCAAGGCCGGATTCGATAATCAGGGCCGACAAATCCACAAATGTCGCGAAATTGCCCAGAATTTCCTCCTGCCGCGCCTTGATTTTCGCTTTCAGGATAACGCTCGGCAGAATAAACCCCGGCACAGCCATGATAATCCCCAGCAGACTGCCCGTCACATAAATGGAAAATCCGCCAAAACACAGGGCGCCAAGCTGCTGGAAATGCAGTATCTGAAGCGGATTGGGGCGGTCCGGCGAACCCAGCAGCATATGCATGTTTTCCAGTTTGCTTTTAAGCCCGAGCTTTTCCAGGCAGAACACATCCAGCTTGTCCAGAAAATTACGCTCCGGGTCCAGCCCGTCAAAAACGGAAATCTCCTTGCGTTTGTCTTTAACCAGGTCGGAAACGGCGTTTTCCTCTTTCTGAGTGGGCACCAGCAGCCGCTGCAGGAACACGAACAGGGCCATCGAACTCAGCATGAGCATCGCCAGCATCAATAATCTGCTTATGTCCATATCCGTTTTCTCCTCAAACCTTCACTACGCCCATTTTGGCGACAACTTTCATGCCTATGCCGATCCACAGCGCCGAAAAAATAAGCACGCCGACGCCGACGGGACTGCTGTAGAATTTAATCATCACTTTCGGCTGGAAAACGAACATCATAAGCAGTATTATCCACGGCATCAGACCCACCACGATTGACTGGATCTTCTGCTGCGCCGTAAGCGACTGGACTTTTTCCTCCAGCTTCGACTCCTCGCGGATATTGTCCACTATCCGGGAAAATATTTTCGTGAGGTTTCCGCCGACCTGCCGCTGCAGCACCACGGCCTTGATCATGTACGCCAGCATCCTGCTGGCGACGCGTTCCTGCATTCCGAACAGCGCCTGCTCAAAAGCCGTGCCGAGCTGGTAATTCTTTATGACCAGCCCGAACTCGTCGGAAATCGGCGGCTGCAAATCCTTCGCCACCAGTTCAAAGCCCTGCACGATATCAAGCCCCGATTTAAGCGAGTTGGAAAGCAGGATCAGCGCGTCCATAAGCTGCGCGTCCACCCTGTGGCCGCGCCGTTCTTTCATATGGGTGAGGATCGTAGCGGGCATCCTGAGCCCGAGATACGCCCCGAACAGCGTCAGCATTATGAAAACCAGAAAGTTGAAGGTCAGAAGTCCCAGTATCATGCCGATCGCCACGGGAGCAAGCACCATATACTCCACCTTCACCTGCATGAACTGCCGGTTGAAATCTTCCGTCCATTTTTTGCTCTTTACTATGTAATCCGCGATATACTCGTCCATGGCGCCGCGCCGGTTGACAATCATCACCACAACCGCTATGAACACCAGCAGCATGCCCGCCAGCTTATACAGCAGCGCCGCCATTCCGCTGCTTTTGCTGGCTTCTTTTTTCTCGTCTATAACCTGCCGGGGTTCGGTGAAAAGCTGTCCGAACGCGGTCTGGCTCATGACGGAAATGGCGACAACCGCCTGCGCGTACCGCTCCACGTCCTGGCTGGACAGGGAATCGGCCACGCTCTCCATTTCCTTCGCCATCAGATCCAGCGAGGACAAAAGCGCGCGCCCGCGCCCGTTGAACGAATCGTACAGCCGTGCGCGGTACACCCGGTCCAGCGAAAGCTGATACCTCAAACGGATATCGGAATATTCCTTGATCAGCTTGTTGGGCGGAATACCGTCGCCGCCCACATCGCGCGGAAAAGTCTTTCTGGTCAGGTCGAAAAAACTGTAGAGCAGGGAAATCGTGGTCTGCCACAGCGCGGCCTCGCTCAGGTCGCCTTCGGACGGATCGCGCCACACCATGTTCTGCGACATGGAGTTGACGTCTTCCTCCAGCCATTTCGGATAGGCGATGGCCACATTGTCTTTCTTGTCTTTGTCCCGCTCCGCTCCGCAGTTGATGACCGCGTTGGTAACATCCGCCGGACGTTCCTTGTCCAGATAAAAATAGAAAAGACGCATCTTCTGGTTCGCGCACTGCACCTGCGCCATTTCCTGCGGCAGCAGCGCATTCGCCGCCGCGGCGGGGACAAACACCCCAACCAGAAACAACACCAGCCCGCATTCCAGAATGGCGCGCCTGAACAATCCGGTTTTCGCTGTCATTGTGCATTGCCTCATGGTTAATCTCCAACTGCATCCGCTCCAGCAGTTTCCCCGGCGGGCCGGCTCCGGCCCGCCAGACCTAAGCCTTCGCCGCGCCGCCGCGCTGCTGTTTCTGCTCGTCGGTCCAGAAACTTTCGATCGGCAGGTTAATGCCTCGGGACTTGAATTCCGGGTAAAATTTCGGCGGCTCGCCCGTAGGAT
Source organism: Elusimicrobiaceae bacterium (assembly GCA_028700325.1). Taxonomy (NCBI): domain Bacteria; kingdom Pseudomonadati; phylum Elusimicrobiota; class Elusimicrobia; order Elusimicrobiales; family Elusimicrobiaceae; species Elusimicrobiaceae bacterium. The sequence continues at coordinate 37,540 of JAQVSV010000010.1, forward strand.
AGAACTTGCCGACCACCTTGCCGCGGTCGTCCACGCCGGTCTGCTTGTACCGGTAGATATCGTGCGTAAGGATCTGGTTTTCCTCGCGCCCGGTGATCTCCGTAACCGCGGTGACCTTGCGGCTCCCGTCCGAAAACCGGGTAAGCTGCACGACCACATGCACGGCGGAGTTGATCATTTCCCGCAACGCCCAGATCGGAAGTTCCGCGCTCGCCATCATGCACATTGCTTCAAGTCTGGTCAGCGCGTCGCGCGGAGTGTTGGCGTGAATGGTGGCGAGCGAGCCTTCGTGCCCGGTATTCATGGCCTGCAGCATGTCCAGCGCTTCCGAGCCGCGGCACTCGCCGACCACAATCCGGTCCGGGCGCATCCGCAGGCAGTTCTTCACCAGGTCCCGGATGGACACTTCACCCTTGCCTTCCACGTTCGGCGGCCGGCTTTCCAGCCGGATCCAGTGCACCTGCTGCAGTTTAAGTTCGGCCGTGTCTTCCACCGTGATGATGCGCTCGTCTTCTGGAATATAGCTAGAGAGCGCGTTTAAAAATGTTGTTTTGCCGGTGCCGGTGCCGCCGGAAACAATTATGTTTTTCCGGAGTTTCACGCACGCGGCAAGAAACTCCATGCAATCGCGTGAAATTGTGCCGAACCGGAAATAGTCTTCCGGCCCGTACGGCTTCTGCGAAAAACGCCGGATGGTCAGCGTCGGCCCGGAAACAGCCAGCGGCGGAATGATGGCGTTCACCCGCGACCCGTCTTTCGTGCGCGCATCCACCAGCGGAGTTGATTCGTCAATGCGCCGGCCCAGCGGCGCCACGATCCTTTTTATAACCTGGATAATCTGCTCGTCGTCCCGGAATGTATGCTTGGTCAAAACCAGCTTGCCGGATTTTTCAATAAATACCCGGTCTGCCGCGTTTACCATTATTTCCGAAATGGAAGGGTCGCGCATCAGCTCCTGCAGCGGACCCAGCCCCAGGATTTCGTCCAGCAACTCGGTTATGAAACGCAGCCGCTGTTCGCGGCCCAACTGCAGGTTCGGCTCCTTCTGCAGGATCTGGTCCACGATATTGGAAACTTTCTGGCGCACTTCCGGATCCAGCGCGGACTCGTCCGTAATACGGATGCGCTCCAGTTCCAGCCCTTTTACCACATCTTTGTGGATTTTCCGTTTCAGTTCATCCCAAAAAGGCGGCAAGTCGGCAGCGTTAAGCGCTTCCGGCTCGTTGGCTTTCGCCGCCGGCGCCGCGCCCGCGTGACCGCTCCCCGCCGGAGTTTCCCAAACCGCGCCGGACGCGCGCCGGAAATCCTCGTCCGACACGGAAGTGGTCCACGACTTGTCCAGCGGCTGCAGATTCATCACCTTGCCAAGGATCATTCTCAGACCCTTGACCCACAGCGTCTGCGGATTGTCCACCACCTCTATGCGCAGCTGGTTGGCCAGCGCGGGAATGCTGTCTTCCCACGGCAGAAAAGCCAGTATCCGTTTGTTGAGCTGGTTATAAAACTTTTCCATCTCCTCGGGCGGAATGGAACCAGGAAGATCATAGCAGTTGCAGACGATGTCAAACCGGTCCAGCGGAAAATGCATATCCCGGTATTCCTGGAACAGCTGTACCGTGGCGTTGAGGTTCTCCCGGCTGGCATGGGTGATCCAGAACACCATGTCCGCGACGTCAAACGCGAAAGTCTGCATCGGAAAACTTGATTCCACGTCAATAAAAATATCAAAAGCGCCGGACAGCTTGCCTATTATCGGCATCAGCACGCCCGGCGAAATGGTTTCCACCTCCGCCCGGCGGTTGCCGAGCGGGAGCACTCCCACGCCCCACTGCGAAATAGGCAGTTTCCCTTTTAACAGGCCGCCCGCCACGCTAAGCGACTGCACCCCGATGCTTTTCACCAGATCAGCCACTGTCGGGGGCGTCAGCTTAAGGAATTCCGCGTGCTCGTTGCGGGCCAGCGGATCAAGCGGAAGTATCAGCACATTGCGCCGCTGAATCCCCGCCCAGGCCAGCGCGAGGTTCATCACCATAGTGGTTTTGCCGACGCCTTCTTTCGGCCCGGCAACAGCTATAATTCGGGGCACATTGTCTGACATTGTTGATTCTCCGCCGGCAGCTTGACAGCCCGCTTATTTCACGATTTCCACGGTCACGAACAGAAACAGCGACCGTTGCTCTTCCGTTATATCCGTCTGCCGGAACAACATTCCGATCAGCGGTATCCGGCCCAGGAACGGAACCCGGCTCTTGCTTATGTTGCGCGAACTGGATTTAAGCCCGCCGATAACCAGCGTCTCTCCGCTGCGCAGCTCCACTTCCGTTTTGATCTGCCGCGTAAGCATGCTCGGAATCGTTGTGCCGGACACGATGACCGGATTCGAATAATCCGGCCGCGACACCTCCAGCTGCAGCTGCACATCCACCGTTTCGCGCTTGGGATTGACCACGAACGGCAGAATGTTCAGCACCACGCCGAATTTTTTCATGTCCGCGCCGACTCCGCCGCTTGAGTTGGTGTAGGGAACGGGTATTTCTCCGCCCACCACAAACATCGCGTCGGAGCCGCTTTTCGTGATCACTTTCGGGTTTGAGATGATCTGCGCCTTGCCTTCCTGCTCCAGCAGTTTCAGCGTAGTGCTCAGCAGGGTCTGGCGTTCAAACTCGCCGACCGTGAAAATCCCCGGAATGGTGGCCTCGTTAAACGTAAGCGTGGTGTTCCAGGAGAACCCTATATTCTTGCTGATCGAACCGCTGATCTCAACCACATCCGCACTGACCGCGATCAGCGTCGCCGCCGGCGGTCCGTTCTGCTGCGAGGAGGATTGCTGCGCCCATGCCGCCGGCCCGCCCGCCTGCGCAAGCGTCAGGCAGGCGAATAAAGTGCGTGTAACTCTAGCTAGTCTGCTCATTAATTTGTCCCTGCCCGGTTAATTCTGGCGGAATAGTTTGCGGAAACTGGCCATTTCCATGGGATGCTTTTCCATATCGCCCATGCCGCGCACGACTATCGAAACATCGCCCTGTTTCTCCGAAAGCGCCAGGAACTGCGCCTCGATCGGAGAAAGCGACAGGCTCAGCACGCTCTTGTCCGAAAACGCCTGCGCGCTCTTTTCCGCTTTCTTCTTCGCCTCGGCGGTGCGCTCGCTCATGCCCTGTCCGAGATTGCCGCCCACTCCCAAAACCAGAATATTCTGCAGGATGGTGGCCGTCACCTTCTCTTTGCGCCCGTCCAGCATCACCGCTTCGAACGTGACCATGATGTCAATCCTGTCGCCGGGCTTGACCAGCCCCATGATCGCCGCGTCAACCCCGAGCACCGCGCCGCGCTCGCCGGGCGGAACTTTTACGCTCAGGCCGGCTTCCGGGCTGAGCGACATCAGCGTTGACTGGGTCAGCTGGTTGCCGCGCGGAATACGCACGGTCGTCACCAGATTGGCGACCATCTTAATGTCGGAGGGAGTTCTTACCTCAAAAGCGTCCTGCTGCACGAAACGCCGCGGGATCGGAATCGCTTCCACCAGATCGTCCGTTATGACCGTGCGCGCCGGCAGATCCGTCCGCGCGACTATTATATTGGCGGTTTCGTAAGCCTTGTTCAAGGCGGTTTCCTTGCTGCTTAACGCAAGCCAGTAAATCATGGCGGCGACAAACGCCACCACAAGCGGCATCATCAGTCCCTTTTTTTCCATTTAACTCCTCCTAAAAAGCAATGCCCGTAGAAAATTCTTTCAGCAATAAAACCGATCCGGCGCCAAACCCGCACGGCACAGAAATCTTCCTAAATGAAAAACCATCAGACGCAGGTCCCGTTTTTGCACCAGACCGGGTATTCCACCGGCATCTTCAGCCTGGCGTCAAAATCCTTTGTCATGTGCCCGCAGTCGCCCAGCGCGTGGCAAGTCAGCGGAAAAAACAGTTTAAGCTTGAACTTCGCCTCAACCACCATATCCTGATACTCCACATCATTCTGCCCGTCCTGCTGCCCGTCCGGCTCGCAGATCGCGGTCACCTGCTGGAACTGGATTATCCCGTCCGCGCTTGTGCCGAACATCTGCCCGAACAACTGGTTAGCCTTGCCGGTTTTCTCATCACATCTTCTGCCGTTGCGGGCATCTTTGGGGCCCGCCGAAAGCGCGCAGATCCGGGCAACTTCATACATCGCATGGTTCACCAGCAGCATCTGATAGCACAGCATCCCCAATTCCATTATGAGGAATATTACCATCAGGAATACCGGCAGAACCAGCAGCAACTCAACCGTTGCCTGGCCTTTCGGACCCGGACCCCCGCGACACGCATTGCTGCGCATAACGCCAGACCGCCTTAGCACTTTCGGCCCGGAACTAATTGGTGCTCAGCGTACCGATCGCGCCGGTAATTTTGGTCATTACCTCATTTGCGGCGGCCGGCAACTTGTTCTTAAGCGCGATGCCGACTACCAGCGCAACACCGACGATAGCCGCCAGAATCAGCAAATACTCGACCGTATTCTGACCGCGTTTTCCTTTGATTAACGATTTAAGCTTTTTCATAAGTCACTTCCTCCGTAGCCTGCATATCTTCCTTATAGTCTTGCTATATATACATACTACGCCGGTTTGCGCCGCTACACCGGCTCCGAATACTGCCGTACAATCAATCTGGCACCAGCCGGAAATACCGAATTCTTCAGGCCGCTGCCGACAATTCTGTAAATAAGCGCAAAAATCACTACAAGCGTCACCATGGCTAATAGATATTCTACGATAGCCTGGCCTTTTCTGCCTACTGCGAATCTTCTAAAAAATCTAATCATATTACATTAGAACACAAACCTTAACCCCAACTGGTTCACCGTACCCAGCGCCCCGAACGGAGTGAACGCATAATCAATCCCCACGCCGTAGCCAAGCAGCTGGCTGGTATAAACACCTACACCGAACGACAGTTTCGAAGTTTTCGACAGGTTAAACCGATCCAGAAAACTGCTGTCGTAATTCTTGCCGTGGTCATCCGAGTCATAATAGCCGAAGCGAAAACTCAGCCGGCCGACTTCGGTAGTTTCTTCCGGGATCAGTATTTCGACACCCAGCCCCGGCCGCACACGGTTGTCGGACGGGTTTTCCAGCTCGCCGGAAACCGTCAGATAAGAACCCAGGCTCAAAGCCGCGCCGACGCGGGAAACCTGCACGACCTCGTCCTTATTGCCCATATTCATCATCGCGCCGCCCAAGTGCAGCAGATTGCCGAAATGCAGCTGCGCGCCGACATCAAAAACCATATTGGCGTATTCGGTGCCGGCATTATCCTCCGACACGCGCTTTAAGGACGCGCCCACCGAAAAAGATTCCACGAAAAACGACCGCGCCAGCGTCAGCGTAATGAAATCATTGCGGACGGTAACCTCATCGTTCGGCTGGGGGATATTGTTCACGTCGCGCGCGTCGAACCCGTCCACCGTCATATATGCGGCGTTGACCCCGATCACCGTCTGCCCGACAGGGTGCACATAGCCGAAATAATAGCCGCCATAATCCTGCACCCATTTAAGGTATGTGAAATACATTTCCCGCTGCTTGGTCATCCCCACGCCCGCGGGGTTCCACACCAGCGCGTCCGGCCCTTCGGCCAGCGCCGCATATGCGTGGCCAAGAGCCTGAGCCTTCGGCGACCCGATCCCCAGTTTCATAAACGAACCCGCCTGCGTGCCGGCGCTGCTGCTTATCGCAAACACCGCTTGAGCCGGATACAGGCCCGCGCCTATTATAAGGATTGCAGCTGTCTTTAAAATGGATCTTTTCATTATGGCACCAGTATTTTCTTCACAGTCTGGCATACCTGCCTGTTGCCCTGTGCGCTCTTGAGTTCCATCACCGCAAAATACACGCCGCGCGCCACTGTCCTGCCGCTTGAATTCTCGCGCCTCCACACGGCTTCCAGATTGGGATAATTGGAACCCGGCACCTGATAACCCCAGTCATATTCGTAAATCAGATCGCCCGGCAGATTATATATCTTGTACGAAAAGTATCCCGGCGTAGGAACTTTCGTTATTCTGAAAGTGCCTGAGCTTTGCCGCAGCGGATTAGGATAAAAACTGGTCGTGTTGGCGAATGAAGTGCAGGGATCGGGATCCTCGCCTTCCGAAACCGCGATCACGTTCGGCGTGATATATGCGTTGAGGTCGGCCAGCGCCGATTTGTTGCTGATTTCGCCGGTGACGGAATCTATAAGCGCGGTGTCGGTGGAAGACACTATGCGGAATACATACAGTCCGTCGGGAACGGGGGTGAGCGTGCGGTCCGTACCGTCCCATAATTCAGTTATGGAAGTAAAGGGCGGACGCACTCCAACCACCGCTTTGACCAGCGATTTCGCCAGCACCGGGCTCGGATTGCCGTTATAGTCCAGCGTGGTGCCGGGCTTGAAAATCTGAACCGCGACTTTCATGGGAACCGATATCTGGTAACTGACGATGCCGTACCCCTGCGCCTCGCTGATGTCGCTTATTGCCAGATCGTATATCTTGAACGGATCCATATCTATCGTTTCATACCAGGTGGTGGGAGTCTGCAAAGACGGATCCGGATAATTGTACGCAATCAGCTGGATCGTGTAGGCGTCGGCGTACAGATAATTGCCGTAATCGTCGCGCCCGTCCCAATAGACGGTATTGACTATGTCCGGCGAATAAACCGCGCCGGACTGGATATTGCGGCACACGTTGTTTTTGTAAACCGGAGCCTGGCACAGCGTGGGATTGATCGCCTGAATAGTCACCGAAGCAAGACGCGGAACCGTGAAATTTATCTCGTAAGGCGGCAAAGTCACCGTTTCGCTGGAAGACGCCATTGAGGGAATCGTGGGGATTATTTCAACGGCGTTAAAGTAAACCGGCCCGCGCGAAACGGTAAGCGTGCCCACGATGCGATCCGTCGGATATATCAGCGACTCAACCTGCCCAGTCGAATAGTTTTTCATCGTGGAGGAGCTGTAGCCGACAATCGTGTAGACATATTCTCCGTCGGCCGCCATGGTATCGTTGTAAATGCCGTCCCATGACACCACGGTCTGCACCCGGCCGGGCCGCACCCCGGTAAACGTGATTATCGGGCTGGAACTCACCGCAGGCGGCCACACACTGGTGCCGATTACCGTGCCCGGCTCGTAGATGGACACGGTCACATACATGCTCTGCGACGGCGAATACGCGATCTGCGCGTAATCGCTGGAGCCGTTGGGCAGGGATGTCACGGCCACATCCGTTATTCGGAACAGGTCCACCGCAAACATCGTCATCTTGCGCGTGACGCGCGACGGAAACAGGTGATCCTGCGCCGACACTTCCATCATATACACCCCGGACGACACATAATAGCCGTTGTCGTCACGCCCGTCCCAGACTTCGGTATTGGTGCCCTCGGAAGAGGCCGCCCGCGCTTCGCTGCTGATGATCGTGCGGACCTGGGTGTTGCCGTCGGCCGTCATTACCCGCACGGAAACCAGCGCGGAGCGCGACAGCAGATAGGTGATGAAAAACGGATTCAAGCCGCTGACCGTGGGACTGGAACCGATCGAGGTGTTGTCAACCGACGGGCCGGTGATGCCCACATAGCCTCTGGAAATAGTGATGACCCGCTGGTAAAATTTCTGGGTATACACTTTCCCGCCGGACCCGTCCGGTATCTCCGCCCATTGCACGACAAGATAATTGCCGTCGTCAACGGCGTTGCCTGCGTCGTCACGCCCGTCCCAGTAGGTATATGAATAGGTTCTTCCGGTCTGCACTTCGGAAAAACTGCGGATCGGAGAGGCCGCGGTTCCTGAAGCGACCAGAACGGTGGGCCCGCCGGTGCCGGTGTTGTTTACGTTGGTAAGCTGGCAGTCGGGGTTATAAATCCTCGTATAAACCGTGGCGGATTCGGTGAGCACGTATTTGATGTATGCCTGTGAAGTGGAAAGCGATTCCAGCGCAGAAACCGCAAAATCCGTCATCTGCAGGGGATCAATGGAAATCTGGCGGTGGGCGCGATACGCGTCGTCCCGGCCCCATTCGTCGTTGGCGTGCGCGTCTATCTGCAGGATGTAGTTGCCCGCCGGGAGCAGCTTGCCTTCGTAATCGCGGCCGTCCCACGCGTCGCCGTTCTGAAGCGTGCCGTCGGGCGTGCCCTCGCCGATTTTCGCCTGTTCGTAAGCGACAACGCGCTTGAGCGTCATCGTGCCCGACTCGGACGGTTCAAAAACGCCGATATTGACATACCCGTCCTTGCTCAGCCGGTAGACTATGTTATATGGCGCGGCTGCGACGGGCGTGGTGGAACCTACAACCGTCGGGGTCGTCTGCACGCAGTGGATGTCCATCACGTCAACCTGAATCGGAATCTGATCCTTGCCGGGATACGCGCTCGTCTGCTCGATCGCGATATTGGCGTCGTCCGTGACATAGTTGGTTTTAACCGTGGCGCGAAAACCGTAAAGCCCGTTAGTGCGGCCGAACTCGCCGTCAATGTTATAACTGGCGTCCCACGAAGTGCAGTAAGTCCCTATTGGATGGTCGGAAGAACTGGAGGGACAGACGCCAATGTCATAATTGAAATAGGTCCGCAATGACGGCGCGGAACCGCTGTCGAGCGGATTTATTCCGTCGGCGTACTTGAATACCTCGAAATACATTTCGTCAATGCCGAACTCCAGCTCGCTGGTGCATTTGATGGACGCGCACAGAGTCAAACAAGAGCCGGGATAATCTCTGTGCGCCACTGCGGTTTCATAGACCGAGTTCCCCGTGGCATCATAGTGAGTATACGAACCCTGCATCTGGTTATATTCGATAAGCGCCGACCAGGTCCAGGGGTTGTCGTTTCCGTTCGGCACCATCATCGAACGCGAAGTCGAGGCCAATGTCGTTGTACTGTCAGGACATTTAAAGTCACCCGCAACAAGTTGGCCGTCATTGGGATAATAGACATCCATCCAACTCACATAAACCTGCTGCGCGAAAATATTGGGCCCGGCAAAAAGCAAAAACGCGACGACAGCCGCGCGTAATATATTAATATAAAATATCTCGCTACTCATTTTTTTTATCATAAGCTTATAGTGATATATCCAAAACGCTTTCTCAATTCTATATGATATGACCCGGGCAGTCAATACCAAAAAGCGCGGAAAAGCACCCGCCCGGAAAACCCGGACAAAGCGCCCGGAACCCGGCTCAAAGCTCGTCTTTCACATCGCTGTACAGAACGTAGCCTCCGCGCCCGTGGCTTTTCACCCAGTAAAGCGCGTCATCCGCTTTTTTCAGCAGTTCGTCACCTGAAGCCGCGTCGCCCGGATAGGTGCTGATCCCCTGGCTGATGGTGACGCCGATATCGCCTTCCTTCGAAAACGGCACGGGTATGCGGATTTCGCGCACTTCCTCATCCAGCCGGCGGGCGATGGCTTTGGCCTCCGTAGCCGTGGCCTGCGGCAGCATGATCTGGATTTCATCGCCCCCGTAACGGCCGGGAAAGTCAATTTTGCGCAGGTTCGACAGGATCACCCGGCTCACCTCCTTCAGAACCTTGTCGCCGACCTGATGGCCGTAGGTGTCGTTCACGTCCTTGAAAAAATCTATGTCAATCCAGATGATCGCCATCGGCTGGCTGAACCGTTCCGCGCGATACATTTCATCCTGAAACCGCTGGTTGAAATAACGGCGCAGGGGCAGGCCGGTCAAATCATCGTACTGCGACAGGTCCTGCACTTCCTCAAACAGCATGGCGTTGTCAATAGCCAGCCCGATCTGTCCGGCGAACGAACTGAGCGACACGATATCGTCTGGCTCGATGCGCTGCTGCGAAACCAGATTGTCCACCACCAGCAGCCCCACCCGTTTGCCCTGAACCGTGAGCGGCAGGTGCAGCACGGTGTCGCGGTATTTGTCCACCACGGTCGAATCGGGCCCCAGCACGATGTCCGCGAAGCGGTGCGTGCCCGGCAGCAGCGGAATTTCCTCGTGCGAAAGGCTGCGCACCTGCCCGTGTATGTCGGTGCTGAGTTCCCCTTTGAGCTTCTGGTCCTTGCTGTTCACCAGATACAGCCGTACCCGGTCAAACCCGAAATATTTCTGGATGCCCTGCAGAATGAACTTCATGTTCTCGCCCGACCGCATCGTCGAGGCGAACACCGCGTTGAGATTGGTCAGAGCCGTCAGCCGCCGCACCTGGCTGCGGTGCATATAATCAAGCTCCGCGAGCATAAGGCTGTGCGCCAGCTCCTCGGCCAGCCCGCGCGCCAGTTCCTTCTCGCGCGTGGAAAACGCCCACGACTTTTTCAGCCGCTCCAGCCGCAGCGCCGCGTAACGCATCGTGCGCTGTTTGCCGCCGGCGGCGTACTGATCGGCCTGCTGCCAGCGCAGCGGCACATACATCGCCGGATAATTCAGGTCCTGCGACACATGCACTCCGCCCAGCGTCAGCACCGAAAGCAGCGGCGCGTTGTCGGGCACATAAATGTCTTCCTCCAGCTCCATGCTGTGCCCGTCGCGCCAGACCATGCCGAGCGACAGCACCGAGCTTTTCGGTTCCCATTCGAAATAAAAAACCTGGTCGAGCTTCATGTACCGCGCTATTATGTCCAGCCCCAGAGACAGCAGCTCGCCCGGGCTGTCAACCGGATGGTTCAGCTCTTTGTAAAACTCGTAAAGCACCTGGGTGGACTGTTCAAGCATGGCTACCCGCCGTAAAGCGAAATGAGATAATCCATCTCCTTGGAAACGCGCTCCATCTTCTCCTGCATCATTTTATGGGAGTAGCGCCCCTGCGCTATCTTGTGGCACAGCGAATTCAGCGCGCCGTCCACGATTTCAAGGTAAGTGCCCGTAACGCTGAACGCCGGCACGGTGCCCGCGTCGCCCACGATAGCCGAGTAGGTCCGGATACGCTCGGGCGAGGAAAAGATAAACTGCTCGAACGCAGTCATGCTGCAGGGAAACGCGCTGACCATGCGGGAATAATCCATCGCGGCCTCGTTTTCGCAAAGCAGGCTGATGATCTCGGCGCTCCGGCGAACCTGCGGCGAGCGGCTGAGCACCGCAAGGTTATAGCTGGACAGAAAACTGTGCGATCCGAAAATACCGCCCGGAATGGACACCGTTTTGAGCGGAAACGGCTCCGTTCCGTCGGCCATGAAAACCGCGTCGCCCTTGCGCCGCGAAATGCACAGGCTGGCGCGCCCGTCAAGCAT